>CAIMFA010000473.1 GCA_903840185.1 uncultured Lentisphaeria bacterium
AAAACATTGTTGTCCACAAAACACTCAAAAGGGTACAAAAGCAGATACACCATCAGTTCGTTCAGATAGCGGAAAGGCCTTGATTCCCTGCTCTGTGAATTATCGGCAATAATAGCTTATTTTATTTGTGGTTAGTTTTCGATCGTTTTGCATCATCCATGCCAAGCAACTTCATTTCGCGGCGCATTTCAGCCGCCAGTTCCGCCTCTGACGGCAGTTCAAGCCGGTAACGGCTGGCGAATATCTTGTCCTGCCCTTTCCCCAGCACATACCGGATTACTGCATCATTCTTGTCAGTGCAGAGTATCAGCCCCAGCGTGGGGTTATCATCCTTTCCTTTTACATTCTCGTCGTAGAAACCGACATAGAGCTGCATCTGGCCCAGGTCGGCATGAGTCAGTTTCTGCGTTTTAAGATCAATGACGATATAGCATTTCAGCCGGACATGATAAAATACAAGATCAGCATAGAAATGGTCTCCGTCCAGCGTAAGGCGCTGCTGCCGTCCGATGAATGCGAACCCGTGCCCCAGTTCCAGGAGGAATGCTTGCAGGTTCTCAATGAGCCGTTCTTCCAGATCGGTTTCATTCAGGCGGTGGTCTTCCGGGAGATTCAGGAACTCCAGTACATACGGGTCCTTGATGACATCCAGTGGATGGAGTCCGGCAGGCCGGCGATTCTCGCAAAGCATTTCCTTTCTCTCTCTGCTCATAAGCAGTCTCTCATAATAGAGGGAGCCTATCTGCCGTTCCAGTTCCCGGACGCTCCAATGCGCCTTGGCCGCCTCCTGCTCGTAGAAAGTCCTGGCCTCCGGCTTCTCGACCCGCATCAGAGTACGGTAGTGAGACCAGCCTAAGTCCGGATGAAATGACGGCGCGGATTCGGCACACAGCGTGTGACCATTTACTCTTTCCTGTACAGACAACGGCAATTCGCCACACACTGTGTGACTTTTCTTTGCCGTTTTCTTCTTATCTCCTGTTTCAGAAAGAGTCAGCCGTTCGCGGTAGGTGATATAGAAATCACGGAAATATTTCAGGTTGGTCTCGGAAAATCCTTTTCCGAAACGTGCCGTCAGCCTGACGGATAAATCTTCAAGCAGGTTGGCTCCGTATGGCGCTCTGGACTTGCCGCCCTGTTCGGCCTCCACGATTTCACGCCCAGTGAGCCAGTATGCGGTCACCATCAAAGTGTTGATGCTCCGGACAGTCTGCTTGCGTGCTTCATCAAGAATGGCGGAAACACGCGTATATATCGTTTCAAGCTCCGGCACATCCGGAACAGATTCCGCAGTTATGGCTTTGACATTTCTTTTCATATTCAGATGCTCCTTACATTTACCAACCCGTGCCGGCCTGTCAACATCATCGGCGGAAGACACATCATGCTACCGCTTGCTTGGTTTCAGTGCCCCGTGCCATTCAACGATACCCAGTGCCAATGACTCAATTTCCTTAGTAATTACGAAAAGAAACATATATTTAAATCAGGTCATTACAAGGTTAACCGCCATATTTGTCACGGCAAAATGAAAAAAGATACGAAGAACTGCCGTTGCGTGTTTTAAGCCTGTTTGACGGAGAAAAAAAGATCATGCGCTTTTCAGTTTATTGAGCGTATTTTCATGCTTGCAGTTGACCCAGGCACTATATGTACAAAAGGAAAGATGTGAATAGTCTTAGGTTTTAGGTTGTCCAAGTCTTCCCGCACTTTAGAACTCCAGAACTTTAGAATTTTAGAACTTCCTGACTCTGCCTATCCCGTCCATCCCTGTTGAAACTTTCCTGTCTTCATCTGCGGATAATAAATTTTTCGAAAATTTTTCAATCAACGGTTGCTTTAATTTATATTACGATTTATAATATTAAGCATTGACTGAATTAAGTAAAGATAAATAGAGAAAGCATGTTAAGCCATGGGAAATGCAAATACAGGGAACGATTGTCCACGAATTACACGAAAGAACACGAATAAATATTTGCAGTGAATTTGATTTTGTGATGCAAAATCAAATTCACTGCATGCGTTTCTGCTTTATTAGTGCCAATTAGTGCTATTCGTGGATAAAAAATGTATTCCTTTGTGGCTTAGCGGCTTTGTGCGAGACAATAATTTTAGTAAACAATAAACAATCAAGGAGTAAGGTATCATGGCTGAAACTAAGTACGACGAAAATTTTCCGGAACGCGCAATGGATTTCGCATC
>CAIMFA010000474.1 GCA_903840185.1 uncultured Lentisphaeria bacterium
CTCAGCTTCTTCATAAGCGCCGCGCCCGATCAAACCATTAACGTTAAACAGCGATGTAGTATCCATTTTTCTCTCCCGTTATGCTGCAAATAAACTTATCCCGGCAAATTATTTTTTGCAATTACCAGATAGATATTCCAGAGTTTTTACCAGCGTTTCCGGACACGGCAGCAGCGGCATATATTCCAGGCCGAAACAGCCTTTATATCCGGCTTCTTCAATTCTTTTCAGGAGGAACGGATAATTGGTTTCGCCATTGAACAGTTCATGCCGTCCGGGAATCCCGGCGGAGTGGAAGTGGCCGATCCATTCGATATTCTGTTCAATAAATACGGCCAGATTGCCGGTCATAATGCCCATGTGGTAGACGTCGTAAAGCACTTTGACATTGTTCAGTCCGACTTCCTTGACGATTGCCACCCCATCCTGCGGGCTGCTGAGGAAATATCCGGGATGGTCAACTTCGGTATTCAGCATTTCCAGATTAAGCTGGAATCCTTTTTTCGCCATCAACTCACCGGCTTCGCGCAACGCAGAAATCAGGGCGACACGCTGCTCCTGATAGTTTCTGCCGCCAACCGACTGTCCGGCAGTAACAATGCCCTGCCTGCATCCGGCAGCAAGCGCGTTATCGGAATAACGGTCCATCTGTTCAATAAAGCTTTTGAGATTCTCCTTGCGGATCGGAGCGATGTCATTGGCGGTCGCAAAGTTCATTACGACGCTGACCAGTTCGACCCCGCAGTTTTTCCCGCCAGTTGCCAGCGCCTGAAGCTGTGCGGCATCGCCGCCGCCCCAGGTTTCAATGTAGTGATAGCCGCATTCCGCGATTTTTTCCACCCGCTGTTCCCACTGAAGATCCTTAAAAAACAAATCGACAAGTGCATCAATTTTGACCATGATAAATATCTCCTGTTTACGTGTTACGTGTTACGTGTTACGTGTTAAGTGTTAAGTTTTAAGAGTTATTCTGAATCCTGACTATTGGCTGTTGCTTTCCGGTTTCACGGTTTGACGGTAATACCGTTAAGCTGTAATGCCGTAATACCGCTTTATTCTGACTCCTCCCCAGTTACCAGTTACCAGTTACCAGTTACCAGTCACGCTTTATTTTCGAACATAAATTCCATGACTGCCATACCATCATCGAAACTGGTGGCATGGCCGCCTTGCGGCCGGTTTATAACCATTACTTTCCGGTTGAGTTTCTTCAGCGCTGCCGCCAGCCGGAGCGCGCTGCCGGGCGGCACCGAGGTATCGTTGCCGCTAACCGTGAACGCTACCGGCATGGTTAATTTTTCCGGCCAGTATCCGGCGCTGCGCTTTTTATATTCCTCCGGAATCTCCGCCTTGGAGCCGCCGAATGATTCAGCAATCGCGTCCTGGAAATTTTCATATTCCAGGTGGTCGGCATGTCCGTTCATCGCCGCCACGCCGTCAATCATATCGGGATGGAGCGCGGCAAACGTCAGTGCCGATGTTCCGCCCATGGAACCACCGGTAATAAACACCTTTTTAATCTGGTATTTACTTTTCAACGCGTTGATGATCTGCACTAAATCAGCTTCGGCTTTCGGCCCCATCCAGGAGGTTTTCGCCCGGTAATCGGGCGTTACGGCAATCATGCCGTGCTTTGCCGCAAATTCTCTGAATGCGGCACATTCCGGACGTTTATCCGTCGCGAACTGCTTCCGGTCGGAACCATGCCCGTGCAGCCCGATAATCAGATCATATTTTTTATTCTGATCGAAACCGGCCGGGAGCATTTCCATATAGAACTGCTCCGTGCCATCGATTTCCGCTTTAAAGGCAACATCACGCGGCGGCGTAAGCGCGCCGCGACATGGTGCCGCCGCTGCAATCAACGCGAGCGTTATTCCAGCGAGATTGCGTTTCATATCTGCTCCTGTCAGAAAAGTTTATTGAGTTCTTCAGTAAGTTTCGCGGCAGTGGCGGAACCCCATGCGGCATCGACAGCAGGACTAATGCCGATAGTGGCCAGTCTGCGCATAATATTTTTAGTTGTCGGACACATATCCACGGAGTATTCCGGCAGTTTGCCGATATGCGGACATTTGAACGGAC
>CAIMFA010000475.1 GCA_903840185.1 uncultured Lentisphaeria bacterium
CTCCACACCGACATCAGATAAACCGACAAACAGAAGATTGAAACTCCGATATAAACCGCTTTGGTATGATGTTCGGCATAGCCTACGATAACAAAACTCCAGACCATGCCGGCTGTAACCGTGACTATTCTTGAAATAGAATTAAATCTCCCCAGCACCATTTCCGGAACCACATCCCAATAATAATAGCTGAAAATAGCCAATACCACGGCGTTGAATAATCCGTTGGCAATACTGGCCGCGCCAATAAACATCACCTCGCCATTTACCGGCAGACGGTTTAGAATTGCAGCCATCATTTCAAACCGCATCAGGTAATGATAAAAATCAGGCATGAAAGGAATGAAGATGAGGCTGGCGGCAAATAGGGGTGTGGCAATCAATAGAAAGGGCCGCCGCCGTCCGAACCGGGTGCGGAGCCGGTCCGACCAGGTGCTGAAAAATGGATTGATCCACATTCCGAGAAATCCTCCGACAGTACCGAATGCCGCCATCAGCGTGTAAGATGCGCCACGATCCCTCATCAGAATACTGGTTAATCCAGTCAACTGTTCCAGCAGCATGATCGAGAAATCATTCCACATCAGCCAGAAAAATACCAGCCATAGTCCTTGCTTGCTGTAACACAGCGTGCCGACCGTAAACTTTTCGTGATGAAGCATTTTCATTTGTTCTTTAAACTCCCGTCTTTTAAAGAGATGACACAACGTGGCTTAAACCGTTATCTAATAATGAATAAAAAGATGCCACAACATTCAAAATTGACACTTCGCGATAGGCCTGCCATCTAATTTTTTGAATTTCAATCCAGATTTTATTATTAATGCTTAACTTAATTAATCAGCACGGGGTCTCTATGCCGCACGGACTTATAGACTAGCTTGTATTGAAGTATTTGCGCCACGTACATCTATTTCCTCATGTTGACTTGATACCCATAATCCGTCATCTGTTTCCATTGCTAAATAAAATACTGTGACGTCAGATGGCAGATTTGCGCTGATGCGCCCATTTTCCTGTTTAGCGGGAACCTGCACCCATTTTCTCGTTTGCCATGTCCCTTTGTCTTTGGTATAGAGAAGATATACCGCTGATACTTTCATCTCTGAAGCAAAAGTTGCAGAAGCATGAGAACCTTTAACAGTCATGGAACTGATCTTCGGAAGTGGTGGAGTTTTACGGAAAAGATTGTCAATATAAACCTGTATTTCACGCGGTGCCCAACCATGTTCATGACCGTGAGGCATTTCGCGCCTGACGCAGAGTGTCAACTGGCCTTTCACGATGGAATAGCTTTTCTTCAGACTATCCAATGGATACGCGAAGTCATTTGTTCCGGTCACGAACATAACAGGCATCTGTGTCTTCCCGAGGTAAGCTGCTGGATCGCATTTGTCATGCCAGAACTTCTTTTCTTCCGCTGACATTTTGCTGAAAATATTCATCCAGTCTGCAGCACTGTTGTCCTGTATGAAGCCGCATCCGTAAACAGGTATAGCACATGAAAGACGGTTGTCAATTCCGGAAATGATACAGGTCAGATACCCTCCCCAGCTTATCCCGGTAGCGGCTATGCATCCGGGGTCTATTCTGGTATCCAGCCTTAAGATATTATTGGCGCGGATGATGGCTGCGACAGCGTGATATGTCCATAGATTCTGCCACCCCAGGCTGACCGTGAATTTAGCCTCATGCGTCTGCTCCGGGCCGCCGCAGGCAAGCCGTTCCCCGTCCGGCCCCATGCCTCCAAGATCCATGGCAATGGCGGCATAGCCACGCTTAACCCAAAGCTCAACCCATTCCTTAAATGCTTTTCCGCCGCCGCCGTGGATGCAAATTATTGCCGGAACTTTTGTGTCAGTTTTTTCAGGAATGCCTAGATAAGCGAAAACCTTAGTCGCTTTCCCATGGCAGGGTTCATTTTCATACAATATCCCAGATATCCGGCCTTCACTCAAAATCACATCATAAGAAGTTTTTTCGGAAAATAACTTTTCAATATCCCAGTTTGTCATCTGCATATTAACATTCACTAATTTTTAGACCTATTTTCAAAAAAACTTAAACATTGCCATGGAAACGATCCTTCATCCAGCCAGTACAGTAAATCATATGCACAGTTATGTGCCACATAAATAACTCCGCCTTTATCCATGCGGCGATAAACTTGTTCGCCATCATCATGTTCTTATTTAAGAACGAAATATATTGCTTTATGGCGTTTTAACTTTCATAAAATCATGTGGCTCCAGTGGCATATTGCTGAATCTGATTTCGTCAATCAATCCCGAAATCCCCCCGGCTATTTCCAGCGGGTTACCGTCGTAGATTAACTCCAGTTCCATTTTACGGCTGCCTGCTTTTTGATAATCAACGTAAAGCGTCATTGTTTGATCAAGGCTGTCGTAGACAGCCGCTAAGTGATGCCATTTACCGTCGAGCAGATTGTTTTTTGTCTGGATATTGGCATTAAATCCTGTCCGGTCAGCCGCGTTGAATGGATCAGTGTCCATCCGTGATTTCAACTGACCTGTATTGTTTTCCAGTCCCAAACTCCATGAAACATGATTTTTATCTCTTGGTTTAGTGATGATAGAACTCCAGGCAATGGCTGTGTTTAATTTCACAAACAACTCGACGGTAAAATCTTTTGAGTGCAGAAAAGTGTTGTCTCTTACCGCCAGAACAGGCGCATGGCAGCGTGATTCAATGGAGAGCGATGAAGCGTTATTATCATTAATGATCTTGTCTCCGGAAATAATAACTTTTCCCGGAGTATCGTCAGAAAACGATGCGTTGACCAGTTGCGGCAGTTGTATTGCTTTTGCATTGAGTTCCGGACTGTTGATAGATGATTTACAGATCATTCCTGGTTCCAGCCTGGTCCCGGCCTGCTGGTCTTGAAACTGCCAGCAGACTGCAGAATCAGCGAGAATTGAGTATCCGGCAATCAAATTCATGCATGCAAAAAAATATTTCAACATAATTACATGTCTCCTGGCAATTAATTCCAAGGGTACTGTTTGGTATCAGGATAGAATAGTCCCCATACAGCCCAGCGTGTGAAAGTAATGTAATCCTTGCGATTTTCCACATGTCCGTCAAAAAACGCCATGTTTATACTTTTCAAATGTCTGGCGGAATTCATCATACGGTCCGGATATACGGGATATAATTGCGGGCGGTTATCTTTTTCGATGTCGGCGAAAGTAAATTTCAAAGAAGCCTTTCTCGCACACGATTCAATCCGGTAAGTCTGCGGAGCAGAAGAGGAGGTAGTGCCTTGAACATACCCCCATTGGCTGTTGCGTCCATAATCTGAAGGCCCGTTGGCGCCTGCATCCGTAGAATCGTATTCCGGACACTCAGGGCAATGCCAGAACTGCCGTCCCTTTTTCTTGCTGAAGTCACGATCGGCACGGAAAATTTTCGGATAAGTGAAATTCATAATCGCGAACCATCCTGTTTGAAAAACAGGATTGAAGTTGTCCGGCTTCATTGGGATATAACCGTTATAATCATTGGTGTAATTGAAGAGGTGAAAACTCAATTGCTTCAAGTTGTTGGTGCAGTAGATAGTCCTCGCTTTAGTGCGGGCCCGGTTAAGCGCCGGGAGCAGTAACGCAGTAAGAATTGCAATAATTGCTATGACTACCAGGAGTTCTACAAGTGTGAAATTTCTGCTTTTTTTCATAAGTAATGCCCTTTATTTAATGGTTGTTTATCCAGGTTTGATGCTCGTTGATTCTGGCTATTTCATCAAGACTCAGACTGGTGCCGATAAGTTCCAGCCTGCTGATTTCACCCTTGAACGGGCCGCCTATTTTCGGCACTGAATGAGTCCGGCGGTAACCTGGAATTGCAAGCATAGCGGACCCGGCAGGCTTGCCATTAATGAACAAGGTAAGAGTTTTAAGGTCGCAGGTGGCGGTTATGGTATTCCAGCCGGACAATAATGGCGATTCAGCAGTAATTACTGCTGATATATCAGGCGGCAAAATCCGGCGTAATGTTACATAACCTTTGCCATTGACTGTAAGACTGACCGGACAGTTAAACCCGCCATTCCAATTGTCGCCGTCTTCAAGCAGGATACGATCACCGTTTTGTTCAGGATCCAGTTTGAGCCGCATTAACAGGGTGAAACTGCCGTGTGGAAACGTCTTGGCGCGAAGCGTTACATTGCCATTGCCGACATATAGAACGGATTGACCCTTCGAGTCTTTATTCCAGCGGCAGGAATCATCTATCCAGCCGCGGCCAAGCTGCTGCGCACACCCGTTGTGGTTGACGTCTTTGCCGCAGCCTTCGCTGAAATCAATACAGACATAAGGGATCATCCAGGACGGGATTACGCGGCTGACCAGATTGGCCGCAGTAAACGGATTCCTCGTGGCTGAACTGCTATCGTCGACAAAATCATCAAATGCACCATAAGTCCGGATAAAATTGACCTGACTTGGAGATTCCGGAGCCGCAGCGTCGATTATTCCCACCGGGTTGGAATAGGCTATGCGGTTATTATGATCAAGCGCCCAGGCATGAAATACTCTGAACAATTCATGACCGCGGTTGAGCGGAATTGTCCGGACATAAGTTCCGGAAGGCAGCGGATAAAATACATTGGGATCTGTGTTGTCCGTGGTCAGACGTGCATCTACAGTAATCTTTTTATCGTCAATGACGGTTTCGCCGCGGAAAGGGTTCTCCGCCAGTTGCCTGATTGTAGTATTCAGCACGGGGCCGGATTGTCCGGACAGGCGCAGACTGATCTGCGTGTCGGGAACGGCTTCCAGCCTGATCACCACCGGCATAACCGTTGCCGGAATGAGTACTTTTGCCTGAGCATTGTTCAACGGCAGGACGGCCTTTTTAAGATCAGGATGATTCGTATATGATTCGATGGATTTTCCCGAAGAGAGATTCAGCATCGCTTTGATTTCGCTGCTGGCAGACAGGCGCAAAAACAGTTTATCCTGACTGCCTGGCAGATCGTCAGGACGAAACGCCCCGAGGGATAGACAGCTTTCCGCCAAAGTCAGACGCTGCAGCAGTGAGCTGTCTTTGACCTGGCATTCCAGCTTGACAAGTTCCCCTTTTTTTGCCGTAATCACCTGTTTATCCGTGCCGGGAAACCGCAGAACAGGCAGAATTTCCGGATTGACGTGATCAAGCGCAATTGCATAAGGCGTATAATAATGAAGTTTGTTGTATTTGACCCGGATTGGCGCCAGCCGGAGCTGGTCGTAAAGCATTTTCGATGCTCCGGAATACTTATCAATCTGCCGGATGGAGACATACGGGGTCAACACCATTTCTCTGTCCTGAATGCAGGTGGTGTCGAAACGGAATTCAGATAAATCATCCCGCCGTTCGTTTGATGTCTGCATCAGGCCGCCGCCGCTGTAAACTTCTTTTCCGTCAATATTACGGAAAGTGACATTCCATGCATAATCACTGCTCAAACAACCTCTCTCCGGCAGCACCAGACACTGAAAGAACCCTTCATCCCCAAGCATAATTTCCGGTTCATAGGCTACGATAAACCTGGCTTCATTATACGGACTCATGCCGGTTGCCGCCAGCGAATGATAGTAATTAATCAGTTCGGTGTACCCCCAGACGTTACGGGAAGAAGGCAGTAGCATGGTTTCGTTGACATCGTTCCAGGTGGAGAATGTAATAAAACGGAATCCGGCTTCAATCCACAAACGAAGGTCGTTGCGAAGGACACGCAGACCAAGTCCGCGGCAATGAATCGCCTGAAAACTGCGGTTGGAACTGTCGTACATTGTCCGAACAGCCGGCACAATAATGAATTTGCCGGATTTGGCCGTCAGGCGTTGTTTAATGGCTTCAACATCGAAGTTCCGCAGATTGGCTCCGCCGTTGAGTGCTGTTGCGCCATCCCAGCCGGTTTCTTTCATCCATTTCATTTCGCCGGGCATAATATTCACAAAAGGCGGAAACGCTTTGTACTGAAGCTCCGGACGGTCAAGCAAATTTGGGGCAAAACTGTAGATAGTGGGAATCAGGATGACATCGCTGCCGGATTTTTCTTTGATAATTTTCCTGGCCGCCGGCAGATTATCTGTTTCCGAAATGGTGCCGGTACCAGCCCATTTCCCATGATTGTAGAGGAAATGCACCTGTTTGCCATCAATTCGAAAAATGGATGGCTCATCACGATGTTTCTGAATGAATCCGGCGATCTTATCCGCTGCCACTGCTGGATCAGGGCCGAGATCACACCATTCCGGAGCTATGTAGAAATTCTTCCCTGTTTCGCGTTTTACTTCAGCAGCGGCTGTAAAAGCCTCTTCGGGAACAAGTTTCAGGAACTGGAATCCGTTAATCCCGCTGTCAAGGGCGGTCAACATATCTTTTTTCATCCGGTCGGCCGAACTGCCCTCCTGTGAAAGAAATGGATAAACATCGGCATTACCGCCAATATGATGGTTGGCATGAAGATGTGCATGTGGTACCATCGGCATATAGTGCGCCCAGAAAATTACCGGCAAATTTTCGTGTCCGGGGGCAGGAGTCCAAGATTCAGCCGCCAGAGATAATGAAAAACACGTTAAGCAAACGAATGATATGTGCCAAAAAGTTCTTATCAATGACGATATTGAAAGCATCATTTAGAAGTCTCCCATTGAGGCTTGATTACGATCGGATTAATATTGCCGTTGCGATGCCACTCCTGCAATCTTGCAACGGACAAACGCATAAGTTCCTCAACATTAAATCCGACACGCCGGATCGGAACCGGTGCGACGAAATTGTCCGGAAAGTTTGCGTGACTGATAATCTGCAATGATTCCGCAGATATTTTACTGTTGACAAAACCGCGGATCGCATGTTCAAGCAAATTATCATCGTTAATCAGAATCCCCTGCGGTCTCTGCGAGGCGGGAAGCGAGAGCAGTAACTCAATAATATTGGCCGCATATTCCGGGTATTCACGCGGAACACTTTGAATCATGGCGCTGCTTGTTTCAAGCCCGAATTTACCGGACAGCTCAACGAATGAATTTTCTGATGGCTGTTTGCCCATCGTGATTATCGCCGCCCTTTTGATATGCCTATCCCGAAAATATTCCAGTACCATTTTTATCATTTCGTGATTGTCATTGTAAAGAGGAATAACCGATGGATTAACTTCTTTTTTGTCGGTAAAAGCAACTTTTGGTATGGACAGATTGTTTTCCAGCCGGATCTGCTTTTCGCCGGCAGGAGAAAATGTGAAAATTAAACCGCCAACACGCAACGCGTTGATATCATCCTGTAACTGTGTCCAGGACGAGTGTTCCGGATTATCTAGATACCGGCAGTTATTGATATTGATTTCTCCATGAGAACTGAGCTCGGCTCCGGCTCTGGACAGTTTCTGCCAGAATTTATTATCTTTTTCGTGGGTCTGGAAAAGCAGAGAAAACCGGGTGAAACATGGTAGATTTTGCGGAATAAATAATCCTTTGCGTTCGATTCCATTCAAATAACCGTCAGACTGCAATTGCCCTACTGTATACTGTAAAGTCGCTTTGCTGACGGCAACCGATTTCTCCAGTTGCTCATAGGAGGGGAAGCGTTCGCCTGCTTTAAATTGTCCGGCAATAATCTGACGCCGCAATTCAATCAGCAGGTCTTTGCGCTTGTTGCGCGGTTTCAAATTAACAATATTGGTAATCAATGTAATATTTCCTGTAATATCAATTAATGTATCTGTACTATCAATTATACATTATAACTATTGCAGTGTCAATACCCCAAGACTAACTTTTTTGCAAAATTTATACAACTCTAATAATTTAGATTAAAATTATGGGAAAATCATTTATATTCAAAGAGCAGGCCAGTTTCGTCAAAACCGCCATACTCAACTGTACAAACCAAACTGACGATTATCGCATTATTTTAGCTTACTATATCCATTTTAGTTGACAAAAACACTAATAGTAAAAAGCCCGCTTTGCGGGAGTGGAAAGCGAGACAAGGGGCCAAGTTGAAAGTTAAAACTGGGAAATATGGAACGGGGGAAATATCTCGCACGAAGACATCCCGCAGTCGCGGGACTAACCCGAAAGTTAGCAAGGCACGAAGGGAAAACCGGAGTCAGCGAATGAATGCGGATACACCGCATCATTCACTGACTCAAGTATTATCTTCATGTCCTTCAAGTCCTTCATGGTAAAAAGGATTTCTTGGTGCCTTTGCGTCTTTGTGCGAGAAAAAGGATTTTTGTGTTTTTTTGTGCTCTTTTGTGTGTTTTGTGGACGATAAAAGGATTTTGATTTATGGCGGACGTATTTAAATTTACGGAAGACCAGCAGACGGCGCTGAAACTGATCGGCGGGACGGTCCGGAATCTGCTTTTGTTCGGTGGCTCGCGCTCGGGCAAGACTTTGATCCTGCTCTTCTCCATCGTGCTGCGGGCGCTGAAAGCGCCGGGCAGCCGCCATGCTGTATTCCGTTTCCGGAAAATCCATGTCAGGGAGGCGGTACTGATGGATTCGTTCCCGAAACTGATGAAGTTGTGTTTTCCGGGGATAGAATATAAATCGCACGAGCAGGCCGGGTACGTCAAATTCCGGAACGGCGCGGAAATCTGGTTCCTGGGACTGGACAGTAA
>CAIMFA010000476.1 GCA_903840185.1 uncultured Lentisphaeria bacterium
TACCTGCGATAAAAACGGCCAGCGCTATTCTTTAAATTATCCGCAAATCCGTGACTGGAAAGCCGACGAATGGCATCATGTGGCTGTCTCATGGAAGATTAAAAATCCGGGCGAGTCACAGCTTGCTATGGTTATTGATTACAAACCTGTGGCATCGCAATCAGGATTGACCATTGAGTTCGATAAAGATGCCTGGCGGAAACGTACTGCGCTTGAAGCCAAAGAGAAAGACTTGGAACAGAAGAGTCAGGAGTTTTGGGATTCAGGCGGAATACTTTTGGGATACTGGGGTAATCCAATGGCACCGGAGTATTTAGTATTTGATGATTTCACAATTTACGATACAGTAGTTACTTTCTCTGAAAAAAGCCTTTAATAACGATATTGCGGTACTAAGTTTTATAATTGCCGGTACAAATTTTCCGGCAATTCATTACATTTAAAGCAGATAATCCTCAGGAGTGTTCCGGATTTATAAAAATAATTCTCACAGGATAAATTTATGGAAAACGAAAAGTTGAAGAGTTTGAAAGAAAAAATCTGGATTGGTGCACAATATTACCGTCCGCCCACGCCGCTGCCGCAGGACTGGGAAGCCGACCTTGCGGCGATCAAGGCCAACGGCCTGTCGATGCTGCAGCTCCGGGTGCAATGGCGCTGGCACGAACGTATTAAAGGGCAGTATAAGTGGGATGACTTGGACCGTTTGTTTGAATTATGCGCTCAAAACGGAGTAAAGGTTATTTTTAAATTTATGCTGGAAACAGCGCCGGAATGGTTGTTCAGAAAATATGACTGTGAGCGTAAAGACCCGCATGGCAATAAGCATAATGCCGGATCCAATTCTGCCTATTATGTCGGCGGCTGGTGGCCTTGTTTCGACCGTGAGGATGTACGTCGTGAAGCGTCTGAATTTATTGAAGCCGCCGTTAAACGCTACATGTCGCAGCCGCAGCTCATCGCCTGGAGCATCTGGAATGAACCCCGCCGCCGCAACACCGGCGACTGCGCCTGCGATGAATCAACTAAAAAATACCGTCTATGGCTGAAAGAGCGGTTTCATACCATTGAGAATCTAAATGATTTCATGGGCAAGGCCTGGGGCGAATTTGATGATGTAAATGCGCCGGCAATGTATGGCGATTATACTGAAATGTATTTCTGGCGCAAAGCGACCGGATATTTGCTGGCAGATCAGTTGCAGTGGGTATCCGATACGATCCGGAAGCATGACGGCATTCATCCGCTGGTCACACATTGCGGCGGTTCCAGAGTTGAAACGGATGTGATCAGAGACGTATGCGACGACGAATTGAACGCTAAAACCGTTGACTGGTACGGCATGTCATTCTGGGTGCCGCTGCTGAATCATAATGCAAAAAGTTTCTCGCGGATCGGCATGAAAAATGACTGGCTGGCCGCTGTTTCTCCATACTATTGGAATTACGAGCTATATGCCAATACTCCCATGTGGCATAAACCCACGCTGCCGGAAGACATCCGGATGCAGACACTTTTTTCCCTGATGAGCGGCGCAAAAGGGATTCTTTACTGGCAGTATAAAAGCGAACGGTTTGGCGAAGAATCCAACGGCTACGGCCTGATGGCGGTTGACGGTTCGCAAACCCCGCGCATGGATGCCGTTAAAGAAATGGCTGAAACTGTATGTCAAAATGAAGATTTGCTGCATGCAACCAGACCGCTGGCGCAGGTGGCGGTTTATTTCGACGATGAAAGTGATGCCGTATCCAGGCTGGAGGAAACCAATTACGCTAATCTCTGTCTGAATTTCAACAGTACACCGCAAAGTTGTTTTGCACGCTATAAGCAGACTCTCTGCGGTATTTATGAATTACTGTGGCAGATGAATCTGCAGGTGGATTTTATCACGCGAAGAACTTTAGACAGACTCAAAAATTATTCAACGGTTATCATGCCGTTCCCAATCATGGTAAACAGCGATGATGAGATCAGGATTCTCACTGAATATGTGGAAGCGGGCGGCACTCTGATTTCCGATGCTTCCCCCGCCGCGCGCGAAGCTAATACATGGGTTTCGACAAAAACTCCGGGGGGCGGTCTGGATAAACTGTTCGGCTGTGTCGAAAAAGATAAAATATATGTGCATGAAGCGGACGAAGCTTCTTTGACCAAACATATCATATTGAATGGACGCGGAGCCTGTATTCCGGTTTCCAGAGTAATTGCCGAACTGGAACCGACCACCGGCAAGGTTATGGCGCAATGGAATTATAATCAAAGCGCCGCCCTCATTCAAAATCATTACGGCAAAGGCCGGACTTATCTTTTCGGCACTCTGATCGGATGCGTTTTCGAGAAAGAACAGGCTCAGGGTAAGCATGAACTGATGTCATTGATGACTGATTTATTAAAGGACAACAGCGCAAAACAGACATTCATCCTTCAGCAGGCCGGCAAGGTAACCATGCGGTATCTGGAAGGCGCAGGATACTATATTGGCGGCGTGTTCAATTTCTCTGATGTTACGCAAAAAGTGTTTATTGATAGTAAAGCTGTGAATGAGAAAAGCCGGATTGAGCATTTGTTCGGCATCAAAGCCGGTCTCTCAGACGGGAAAATATCCATTGACATGCCGGGTAGAAGCATTTCAATCTTCAAGGTGTCGTAAATCATGGACGGGGTTAACGCAAATTGCGTTAACCCCGGATTACTGTCTGCAAAGCTTTAACGCACGCTGAGCTTTATGTCTTTATAATAAACGCTGCCGGAAACTTCTGCTGCCGAGTTGTCTTTACGATTGGTAAGATTCAGAATAACGAACCCCGCATTCGGTATAAGGCCGGAATACGGCTGGACAAACTCGAAATCCTGCCATTTCCCGACGGGAGCGTCAGCGATATCTAAGAAAACTGGTCCGGATTTCTTTTTCTCTTTATCGGTCACCCACAGGAAAATCATTGGGTTGTTGCCTTTGTAATCTTTGGAGCGCATGACTTTTCCGGTTATGACAAGTTCAGCGCCGGTTGCCGGAATTTTTATGTCCGGTGAACAACGCCCTGTGAAGTTATCGCCGGTGGCCTTTACCTCCATTGAAAGCGGAGGCACGCCGGTTTGAGGATATGCGCCGGTAATGCCGCCGCCGGGTTGCTGTTTCAATTTGCCCCAGTCGTTAAATCCGAATCCGCCCGAAAGCGCGGGCGAATTTTTCTGAGGTTCGCCATTAAAATCTGCGATAAAGATTGGAGTCTCGGTTTTTTTTGCTGCCGCTGTTTTTGCCGGAACCCTGGTTTTGCCGTCAGCACGCTCGAATTTGCGGGTATCAAGTTCATCTCTTAACGGGGGCGCGGACTTCATGGCAGGTTGTACCGGTACCGGCATAAAGTGTGATGGATCAATATCAGCATAGACTACTTCAATCTGTGCTGCCGCCGCCGGAGGAACTTTTACGGAAAAGCTGAAAGTTTCCGGAACGTAAGTCCATTCAGCCGCTTTGCCGTTAACTGTCACGGTTTGCGGATTTTGTGAGGAAAACCCTTCGAGTTTGAAGTCTGCGGGAACCGCAGGCAGTTTTATGCGGGCTGTCCTGGTTGAAGGCTCAAACTTGAATTCAGGCGCGGCCAGTGGAGCCCAGGAACTGAGAACAAGCGGCGAGCCGCCGGTCATCAAAAGCGGCATTGTTTCCAGATACCGCATATTCCGTACCCAGAAAATCGCTCCGTCATTCACGTTGTCGAGCATGGCACGGATTTTCGCGACAGGCATGCCGTTGAAGAGCAGGAAGACAAGCCGGGTTCCGAGTTCCGCATGGGTGCCTTTGCTGGTGTCGCTGTTCGGGAAATAGAGTTGCCGGATTCTTTCATAATCGCGCAGATCGTTCCAGATGTAGCGTCCGTAGGAATAGTAAGTTTCATACATGTCGTGGAAAGCATAACAGAGCACGGAGTCATAACTTCCGTCGTATTCCTGACGCTCCGACTTAACCACCATGGGACTGTTGGCATAAGAGTCGGGGGTGATGAACTCTCTGAAACCGACATTGATGCTGTCGACGCCGAGCAGCCCGTTTTCATGCCCGTAATCTTTAAATGCGGTACGGCCGATGAGAGAAAGCTGACCTTTTGCCAGGAAGTATGAAGCTTTCGCCACATCATCAGGAGTGCCTGCCGCTTTAGCCATGCGCAGCAGCGCTCCGTGGCCTCCGAATGTGGATTGCGAGCAGTCGACAACCGGGCCGTTGTCACCGGCGTCGTTGCTGCCGTCATCCATCCATGCCCAGTCATGGACGTCTTTAACGTATCCGAGCATTTTGTCGATGGTAAGAGTTTTTCCGTCGCGTGATGCTTCTGGGGATGCAAGCGGAGCTTTGTCGCTCCACATCCTGCACAGCAGTTCATGATTGCCGGAAAGCGCGGCAGAGTAATCCAGCTGGTTCAGATGATTTCCGACGCCGTAGCCGCGATCACCGAAAACGCCGACGTCGCCCGGGGCTTCAACGCTGATTGAGAAAGAGTAAAAGTACTTTTTCCCGGAGTAGGGTTCGACCAGGGAGCGCCAGACGCGGTTTGATCTGTAGCCGGAACTTGCTTCGATATTGTATGAAAGCAGCCCTTTAAGGTA
>CAIMFA010000477.1 GCA_903840185.1 uncultured Lentisphaeria bacterium
TGCGGCATCGTCAAAATCTTTCTTTTTGAGCATATTTTCGTCTTTCATCCATTTTTCATGAATAATCCAGGTTAAAAATTCGACGGTATTTCCGCTCAAACAAAGAAATTTAAAAAAAATTAATTTTTTTTAATAATTTTGCTTGTAAAAGGATGGATTTGCCTTAATTTAGGAATGGATAGGGATAAAAAGGGTCAAAAAGGTGAATACAGAAAGCGCGAGGGTAGAGATGGAAGAATTATTCTTCTGCGGAGAGTACGAGCATTCTCTGGATTCCCAGTGCCGTGTTTCCATTCCCAGCGAATGGCGACGGAAAGACGGAGAGACCCGGCTTATTCTTTTTCCGGGTAGAGAGAAGGATTTGTTGTTATTGCCATTTGAATCATTCAGAGACTTTCTCGCGGCGGCGCGGAAAGCCGCATTTGCGAGCAGGAGCGCCCAGGAAGCTCTGGCGCATATTGGTTCGCGCGTAAGAGACTGCCGCTGCGATAAACAGGGCAGGATCAAGATAGACCGCGAACTGCTGGACCGGGTCGGCATTACCGAACAGATTAAAATGGTCGGGGCTTTCACCCATGTCAAGCTGTGCGCGCCGCAGTTCTGGAACAAGGAAGCGACAAATGACGACGCATATCTGGATGAATTCCAGAAGATGATCGGCGAAAACGGCGGCGACTTAATGCGGCTGCTCGAGAATCTCGGCGGCGGCAAGAAAAGTTAAATGAGCAGCGAACAGTTTAAAGCTGCAAGTGATGGATTCAGACACGTTCCGGTACTATACCGCGAAGTGCTTGAATATTTGGCAGTCGAAGACGACAGGCCGGTGCGGGTGATAGATGCCACGCTCGGCAGCGGCGGCCATAGTTGTTTGATATTGGAAAAAAACCGGCAGGCAGAACTGTTGGGGATAGACCGCGATGGCGATGCCCTTAAAAGGGCCGGGGAAAAACTCGCATTCGCCGCCGGCCGTATCCACCTCGTAAGAGGTAAATTCAGTGATCTGGCAGACCTTTCAGCTGAGGCTGGGTGGGTTTCAGCTGATGCGGTATTGCTGGACATTGGAATATCTTCGCCGCAGATCGATGATCCGCAGCGGGGATTTTCCTTAAGACTGGATGGCCCACTGGATATGCGCATGGATCAACGGTCTCCTGACACTGCCAGCCGGCTTTTAAATCGCGAATCAGCAGAAATTCTTGAAAAAATTTTTCGGGAATACGGCGAGTGCGACAAGAGCTGGAAAATGGCTAAAGCGATAGTTGAGAGAAGGATACAAAACCCCTTCACGACGACTCTCGATTTTGCCCGGTTCTGCGATGCGGTTTTAGGCCGTTCCAGAGCTGGAAAATTACCGGTTTCGACGCTATATTTTCAGGCTTTACGCATTGCCGTGAACAACGAACTGGAGGAACTCCGGAAAGCGTTGCCGGCGGCAATGAAAGTATTGTCCCCCGGAGGACGCCTGGCAGTGATTACCTTCCACTCGCTTGAAGACAGGATAGTGAAGAATTTTTTCAGGAACGCTGCGCAGGAATGTATCTGCCCGCCCGGTTTGCCGGTATGCATGTGTAATCACCATGCCGAGCTGAGGTTGCTGACGAAGAAGCCGGTGACCGCGCAGGAAGATGAATTAAGGGCTAATCCGAGGGCCGCGTCCGCAAAACTGCGGGCAGCGGAGAAGGTTTAAATAATAACGTTAAGAGCGAATCACAAACAGGAACGTTCTTATGAATATACAAGCAAGAAGCATAAAACTGAATAAGAGCCGTAAGAAAGACACAACCCGGAAGAATATGTTGTTGAAATTCGGGATTGTTTTTCATGTAATTATCGGTATGGCTTTTATTTTCGGTATTGCCACTTTGAGAATAAGCATAGACCAGTGGGCGACCGCGGAAGACCGCGAAGCGGACAAACTTGTCCGCCAGATCGCGCAGCTTGACCGCGAAATAGAGAATTACAAGCTTAAAAAAGAGAAGCTGAGCAGCTGGCCCAACATTAAAGACCGCATACAGAAATTCAATCTCGCACTCCGGATGCCGGAACCGTTCCAGGTGCAGAATTTGACGGTTAACTATGATCCTGCCGGTAAGGAAAAGGCCTCAGGAGAGCGCAAGACGGCAATGCTCTCGCCGCGCTAAACTCTTCAGGGGGAGGAACAGGATGAAGGATGCTGACCAGTAATGACTCCATAAAGATCAGGATTAAGCTGGTTGCCGCAACGGCCGTCATCTGCTTTTGTCTGCTCGCCGTCAAGCTCTATCAAGTCCAGATCGAACGCCACGAAGAACTCTACGAAAAAGCCAAAAAGCAATACACTGCGGTAAAAAAGACTTACGGACGTCGCGGTGAAATTTTCGATATTCAAGGCAATCTGCTGGTCGGCAACATCCCCTGCGCGGATATTACCGCCGATCCGCAGATCACCGGCGATGAACCGTTCGCCAGCAAAGCCGCCAGAATCTTTGCCAACCATTTGACGGACATGACCTATGCCGAAGCCTACTCCCGCCTGACCCAGAAGACCCGGATCAAAAAACTTGCTGACGGCAAAACTGAAAAAGTTAAAAACAGCTATGTGGTTATCGCCAACAATGTGGCGCTTCAAGAGGCGGAGGAACTCAAAGCCATAGTCAAAGTCAATAAACTCAAAGGCATCATTTTTACCGATACTTACCGGCGCTTTTATCCCAAAAGCACCCTGTTGTCGAATATTCTTGGATTCACCATGCCGGATCAGGGCAAAGATGTTCCTGTCATCGGAGTCGAGAAAACTTTTGACAAGCAGATGGGATCCTCCGATGCGAC
This sequence comes from uncultured Lentisphaeria bacterium, assembly GCA_903840185.1. Lineage (GTDB taxonomy): Bacteria > Verrucomicrobiota > Lentisphaeria > Victivallales > Victivallaceae > CAIPAT01. The sequence continues at coordinate 2,809 of CAIMFA010000477.1, forward strand.
TGAACGGTTTGAACGCGCCCGTGACGGCATTCCGCTTTCCTACGGCCTGCAGGAGGCGGACAAGGTCAAAAACGGCTTCAATATTTATCTGACCATCAACGAACCGCTCCAGTCGATTCTGGAGGAAGAACTTGACAGTTTGATTGTCAAGTGGCGCCCGAAGGCGGCTTACGCGATTATGGTTGATCCGAAGACCGGTAATGTCATGGCGATTGCGCAGCGCCCCAGCTTCAACCCCAATGACCGGAAAACCATGTCTCCGGACGCATGGCGTATCCGCATCACGGAAGATGTGTTTGAGCCGGGTTCCACGATGAAGCCGATGGCGATCTCCGGGGCGCTGGATTACGGCGTTATTACTCCGAATACGATGTTTAACTGTGAAAACGGTTCATGGACTTATGCCGGAAAAGTGCTGCGGGATTCTCACCGCATCGGGATTGTTCCAGCTTATGAAGTCGTGCAGAAATCCAGTAATATCGGCACCGCGAAAATCGCGATTATGATGGGCGAGCAGCGGCTTCATCTGGTACTGCGTAAATTCGGTTTCGGCGCTTCCACCGGCATTCCGGTCACCCCGGAAACGAAAGGGATCTTCCGGCCGCTGAACAAATGGGATGCGCTTTCGATATCCCGTTTCCCGATCGGGCAGGGGATCGGCGTTTCGCCGATTCAACTTGTCCGCGCCTACTGCGCGCTGGCGGACAATGGCAATCTGCGAAAAATACGTCTTGTTGACCGCATTGAAAATACTGAAACCGGAGTGGTCATTAAAAAATCCATTGAAGAGCCGTTCCAGGTTTTTAACAATCCGGCCACTCCGGAAAAAATAGTCAATATGATGTCGCTGGTCACTAAAAAAGGCGGTACTGCCGTAGGCGCGGCAATCCCCGGATTCAATGTCGCCGGCAAAACCGGCACCAGCCAGAAGTTTATTAACGGGCAGTATTCACATGCCAATTTTTTCTCGTCGTTCATCGGTTTTGTGCCGGCGGAAAATCCGGCATTTGTGCTGCTGGTGACGGTTGACGAACCCAGAGGCAGTTATTACGGCGGCGCGGTTGCCGCCCCGTATTTCAAGAACATTGCATTGCGGGCTTTGCGTTATCTTGACGTCAAGCCGGACCCGAAGTTGATTGAAGAGGCGGAAAAAGAGAAAAACAGTAAAAATGACATACCAGTGAGAGATTAAGAAATGGCAGATTTATCAAAAAGTTCGGAGAAGGTTAATATTCGGTCTGGAGCTTCATTGCATTTTGTCGGCATCGGAGGAATCGGAATGAGCGGCCTGGCGCAGATGTATGCGGCTTCCGGTTTCCGGGTATCCGGCAGCGACCGCGGTGCCGACCGGCAGGAGAACAGGCGCATTTTTGACGCACTGACGGCGCAGGGGATCAGGATATTCCCGCAGGACGGCTCTTTTATTCAGAACGGGACACCGGATTATCTGGTTTATTCCACCGCAATTGAAGAGGACAACCCTGATTTCAAGGCTGGGGAGAATATTCCCAGGATCCACCGGGCGGCGGCGCTGACGGCGGCAATGGCGTCTTTGGAAGGGATTACCAAGATTGCGGTAGCCGGCAGCTGCGGCAAAACCACCGTGACCGCATGGCTTGCGGAAACCATGTTCCTGCAAGGCATGGACCCTTCTTTTTTGAACGGCGGACTGGGCAACCGTTTCCGCTCGCCGGTCAATGCCGGGAATTATTATCACGGCACCGGCAATATATTTGTCTTTGAGGCTGACGAGAGCGACAAAAGCCTGCTGAACTATGAACCGGACTACGCGCTGATTCTGAATATCGGCACGGATCATTATTCCAAAGAGGAACTGGCACGCGTATTCAGTGAATTCATCCGCAAAGTCAAAAAAGGCGTTGTGCTGGAAAAAAATGTATTCAATATGATTGACAGGAGCTGTCTGAGCCATCTTGATGTAAAAATATTCTGCGGAGATGTCGCGCAGTCGCCGTATCAGCCGGGCATTCACTGGCATATCACCTCATATAAATGCTCCCCCGAGGGCATAAATGCGGTAATTAACGATGAACATGAAATCACACTGCCAATACCGGGTGTTCATAACGCGGTTAACGCGCTGTCCATTGTCGCGATGATGGAAATGCTGGGGATGCCGAAAGAGAAAAGCATTCCGGCGCTGCCGCTGTTCAAAGGCGTATGGCGTCGTAATGATTATGCGGGCAGAATTGCTTCAGGAGCTAAAGTTTACGATGATTACGCTCATAATGTTGAAAAGATCGCATCCAGCATTGCCACCGCCCGGCAGCTGGTCAGCGGCAATGTATATGCGGTTTTTCAGCCGCACGGATTCGGACCGCTGGGATTCATGCGCAAAGATCTGCTGCCGGCGCTGGAAAAGGTTCTGACCGACAAGGATGTGTTTGTATTCCTGCCGCCGTTTTATGCCGGCGGCACCAGTTCATTTGAACCAACCTCCGAAGAAGTCGTGGCTGAATACAAACGCAAAGGGAAAAAACATTATTTGAGTTTCCCGAACCGTCTGCAGGCTGAAGAATATCTTTCCGCCGCCGCCGCCAGGGACGACATCATATTGATTATGGGAGCGCGCGACAATTCCCTCTCCGACTGGGCAAAAGCCATGACCGGCGACCGGAATTGATCTATCTTAAGGCGGGCTTTGCCCGCAACCCAAAAGACAGGGAGTCAGGAGTCAGAATTCAGGAGTCAGAATGAACAGCCGGGGGAGAATATCCAATATCCGTCCCGCAGTCGCGGGATCCCGCAGGGCGGGAGAATATCCAATGTCCAAAGAGGAACAGCCGGGAGTCAGAATGAGACCAAGAACTAAGAACCAAGGACTAAGGACTAAGGACTAAGGACCAGTAACCTAAAACCTAAAAAGCAGTCGATAAGATTCAACTGCTTTTTTTAGGATTATCTTTTTTCGGCGCCCGCCGCTGGAATTCCGCGGATAATTGATTTGTACGGAGCGGATTCCGGCCAGGCCAGAACTATCGGCAGATCTTTTTCATTGACTTCAATGCTTTCAAAATAATCAGCGGACACGCTGCCGGGGAATTTAGCTTCCAGGCTGCATCCGGCGCGTTCGGCAGCCAGTTTCTGCCAGAAGACATTCGGCGCCGCTTCAAGCAGGGCCTTTTCAAGCGTTTCCGGAGATGGTGTCGAAGCCGATATTTTTCTCAAGTTCAGCACTGCCTGACAGGCCAGCGCACGGTTCCAGTCCTTGCCGATAATGACATATTGTGAAAGATGATTCAAATCGTCGAATCCGACTTTGATTTCCTGACCTTTGCCGGCTTGCGCGTAAATATCGGCTGGATTCTGTTTTTTGACCATCTGGCGGGTGCCGGCCATGAAATCCAGGCCGTTCCATGGAGTCGCCCAGCCCATAGCCTTAACCGGCTGTTTCAGCCGGATTATTACATCGCCGCAAGCCGGATTGCCGTCCGGCATTCCAACCGACGCCGGGACACAGTCAAAACCGCCGAACAGTTTATCTTCGACGCCGGGCATTGCCGCAACTGAAGGAGACTGGTTGCGCCGCTGCGCTTCGCGCATTGACAGCAGAGCCTGGTTTCTCAGTGTGCCGCGCAGCAGATCAAGTCTGGTACGGGCTACAATCGGGATATCCAGTTTCTGCATCCTGGCAATCAGCTTTGTTTCAAACGGGCTGAATGGACGCATAAAAAGTTCGTATTCCATCATCATTGTGTCGGACATTATATCCATGCATTCATTAATCTGTTCTCTGGTCAGGCGCTGTTTTACCGGGGAAAGTCCCAGCACTGACCGTCTGGCCATGACGATTCTTTCCGCCGGAGAGTCAGCGTCTTCTGTTTCGGCGGCGGTAAATGATGTAACCGGCGGCTTATATGCAGGCGGCTGAGGAGCTGGCGGCACTACAGGCGCGGGTACTGAGGGTTTGGGCGGCGGTGCCTGGACTGGCGGCGGAACCGTTGGCGGCGGTGTTGTACAGGATACTAAAACTGCTGCTGCCGCCAGCAGACTGAAGATTCTTATCAGATTTTTTAACATACTGTCCCCGTATTATTTTAATTATCCTATAAATATGATGCTTCAGCGGCAGATTTTCAACCCGGATACACACTCTGCACTGCTGAAAATTTAACATAGCTTGCGAAGATTTTGAGAATTGGTTCGTATTCTGAGAGGCCTTCGATACCCCGGTATCGAAAACCTCTAGGAATAGCAGTGTATGCGGCCGGGTTCCAGGCCGCGCGCGTCTGAATTTATAAATCAACAGTATTCCGTCTAACTGGTCATCAGCATATTTTCTGAAATCTGATATTTCAGCGGCTCATCTTTTTCCCAGCGGATGAAATCCTCGATGGCATAATCCGCCATTCTGACTACCTCGTTGTTGATGGACCCGGCGATATGCGAGGATAACTGGATATTGGGCACGGTGTAGAGTTCGGAATCCGGAAGCGGCGGTTCGGGGTTGGTGACATCCAGCAGCGCGGTGAGATCAGGGCGCTCTCTCATCACGGTGACCAGATCCTGTTCGTTGACTTGAGCGCCGCGTCCGGTATTGATGAAGGTCGCGCCATATGGCATCAGCCGGAAATGCGCCGCATTGATGACGCCGATATTGTCATGGCGGTTGGGCAGATGATTGCTGACGATATAGGATGTGCGGAAAGCCTCTTCCAGTGAAACAGTCCGCTTTTCCGCGCGGGACGGAATCACGATGACATTCAGGCTGAAAGGTTCGAGCAGTTCTTTAGTTTTCATCGCGATTGATCCTGCCCCGATAAGCGCCACGGTCTCTTCGAAGACGCCTCTGCCTCTGAACGCGGTGCCGTCCGGCCATTTCCGCGGATCACGGCAATCCATGGTATTACGGAAATAACCCTTGCATGACAGCAGTATCTGTCCAACGCAGAATTCCGCCACCGGAATGGCATTCGCCAGCCAGGCGCTGACGACTATTTTATTTCTTTTAAGGAACGGACGGGCGAAGCCGTCAGTGGCGCCGGCGGCATAAAAAACAGCTTTCAGTGCCGGCAGGCGGTCAATCTGCTGTTCGGACAATGCCGGCATGCCCCAGGTGGAGAATATGACTTCCAGATCCTGAAGTTTATCAACGTGCTGTTCAAAATTGCTGATACTGACCGATTCAGGATACAGGTCAGTAATTGCGGCGACTTTTTCACGTCTGCCGCCGGCATACACGTAATCAATGTTTTTGCTGCTGTCGTTGTTAAAAAATGCCGCTTTTGTTTTCATTTTCCCAAGCCTCTTTCAATAATTATATCGTCGTGATAACAAAGCTGTTTATTTCTCTAAGAATAAATTATATCTTAAAATATAACTTTAGAGAATATATTTTGCAATAGCCTCTAACCTGGATTATTCATCAAAAATGGATGAAAGACGAAAATATGCTCAAAAAGAAAGATTCTGGCGATGCCGCAGTCGCGGGACTAACCCGGGAGTTAGCAGGTCACAGAGAACAGCCTGTTTTACCACAGAGTTCACAGAGAACACAGAGATAAAACCGGTTAGCGAATTATTGCGGGAGTCCCCCGCTGCAATTCGCTGACTCTTTTTTCCCTTCGCGTCTTTTGCGCCTTTGCGTTAAATCGTCCCCTGTTTTCCAACTTTCAATTTTCAA
>CAIMFA010000478.1 GCA_903840185.1 uncultured Lentisphaeria bacterium
CAGGAAATGCGGCGTGCTTTTTCACGGGCTGAGTTCAGAGCCGGTAAGAGCATACCAGCGAGGATCGCGATGATGGCGATCACGACGAGGAGTTCGATGAGTGTGAATCCACGACTTCTTTTCATTTTTTCTCTCCTTAAGTTGTTTGTTAACGACCTCATGTTTAGAAACTTTTCATAAACATGACCTTCGTTTGTTCTATATTCTAGCAAAACTGGGAGCACTATGCAAGTCTTTTTATAAAAAAGATTAAAAAAAAATCAAAAATTTTATGTTTTTTTCATTTTGGGCAGATTTTACCTGAAAATTTAGCATCCAGCCACATTCTGACCTTTCCCGGACAAGTATCCGGATTTTTGGATTCCCGGTCCATAAAATCCGAAAAAACCAGAAAACAGAACAATAATGCCGTCGTAGCACCGCCCATCGAATAAGGATACTCTTTAGGAATACTGATCAGGCCCATGGCAAATCCGGCCAGCATAGGCATAAACATCGCCAAATAAAAGAATTGTTCTTTGCGGCGTTGCGAAAACAACAACACAATAAGTGGCAGGATTACCACCGGCCAATGTAAATTAAATAGATAAAGCACTTTACTCAAATAAGTTTTAATAATAAATACCGGATCTTTTTTGGCTAACGCGAAATAATGCCGCCGTAATTCCGACTCGTAACGGACCGAACCTATTTGTACATCAGGCGTTTCCGATATAACCTTATTGACAGCACAACCGTCATCCCAGGTGATGCCGTACTGGTTCGGCAGCCAGCTAAGCCCGATGTACATATTGTGCCAGAAGAAATGCCTGTTCGCCAAATCAGAAGCGTTTACGCCATGCTGAAATAAAAAATCATTCCGCTGCTTAAGCTGATATTCCATGAAACCCCATATCGGAAAACAGCAAATGAAAAGAACAGCAATCCGTAGCAGTATCTGCCGGAACATCTTTTTCTCTTTCCAGCACTTTATAACAATACAGGCTAATAGAAAGATAATTCCCAGTGTTCCGGAGTGGCTGCGAATCTGATTACATAATGAACACAGCAAGCCCCCCCATACCAGGGTTGCTATCTGAAAGCGTATTCCGCCGCGGCTGAAAGCATACAAGCCTAAAGGAATCACCCCGATCACCGCAATTGCGGGAGCCTGGTATACATCTGTAACAAAAAATCCGCGCCTGACGAAAGCCAGCAGCATAATCAAACCGCAGAAACGCACAAAATTAGATTTGAACAGGCGGAAAATTCCAATTGCCGCAGCTATACCGCTTAATGCCAGCAATCCGGCAAAAAATAATTGCGCAGCCGCAGGCAGCGAAATACTGAGCATTTGAGCCAGCCTGGGAATGAAATAATAAATGCCCGGATCATCCCCGACCAGCGACGGAGTATTTTCGCTTGCCAGCATTGGAATTCCGTATTTTTCCAAATTTGCCAGCGCCTTACATAAATACTCCTGGCGCAATAGATTCATGCCGTCTAACATTTTTATCCAGCCCCGACTATTAGATTAAAGCATAAATATATATAGTAATAGGATAATTACAAAAGCCTCAATGTCAGTTTTTGTTATTTGTCAGGTACTTTTATGCCTGCTTTTGCAATTGTTTCAAATCCGGACTATTATACCTTATATATATATTAGAACAAAATCGGAGACTGCTCATGAATAATCCGCCGCAAATAATGGACGCCGCACTTAAAATACTGTCCCGCCGCGCACACAGTGTCCAGGAACTGCGCAATAAACTTTTCAAGAAAGAGTTTGCCCGCCGGGATATTGACACGGCTGTTGCAGAATGCCTGCGCCTCAATCTTGTAAATGACCATCTGCTGGCTGAAGATTACACTGAGGAACTTAAGAGCAAAGGCTGCGGTCCCTATAAGATCAAGTTAATGCTGTACAAAAAGGGAATAGACAAAGAGACCATTAATGAGGTTGCCGGCGGCAAAGAGAATAACGAATACCAACTGGCGGCGGAAGTTTTCGCCAGAAAGATGAAATCACTGGAAAGAGAAACTGACCATAAAAAACGCCGGGAAAAAGCTTTCCGTTTCATGATCTCCAGAGGATTTTCCTCGGATGTCATCAGAAAACTGTTTGAAGATCAGGATTTCACTTCATAAAGATAAGCATCAGCGGGATCGACAGCAGGGACGTGACGGTTGTAAAGATAATCGACTGTCCGGCAAACTCCGGGGAGCCGCCGAAACGCTTGGTAATGACGGCTGAAACGGCTGATACCGGCATCAAAGCGACAATATAAGTGACTTTATACACTTCAGGCGGCAGCGGCAGGTTGTTCAATATAAGAATTACAAAACCCGGAATTATAACCAGCCGCACCGCAGTCATATAAAAGATATCCCATTTATCCTTAAATAAATGCGGGGAATGATAGATCGCCGCGCCAATCAGCAGCAGAATCAGCGGAACGGAACAACCACCCAGCTTGTGAAAAATATTCCCCACGATACCCGGGACCGGGATCCTGCAAAAGCAGAAGGCCAATGCTAAAACCACAGCAGCCTGATTAATGCTGAAAATATTATTGAAAGTCTTTTTCACATCCCCGCCAGCCAGGATGCCCACCCCTAGCGTCCAGAACCCGATCGTCGAGCCGATGTTCATAATGAACAGCAGGGCCAGATACTTTTCACCCCATAAATTGAAAATTACTATCAGCGGCAGGAAAAGATAATTGTTGACAGCGCAGAAATGGTGAAACGTCACCATCCGGTCATGAGTGCGGTTGCGCATACCGTATCTCAAACCGAAACCTAAAATTCCGCCGAACAGCATCAGTCCGAAACCCAGGGTTGGCATCAGCCATAGCTCTTTAAGCTGGGAAGGATCGAAATTGCGGGTGATCGAATCGAACGCCAGCATCGGGAAAAATATATCGACAATCAGCCGGCTCAGTTTATTGAGGTCCTTTTCATCTAAAAATTTCAGATGCATAACCAATGCGCCGACCGCAAACATTCCAAATGTCTCGACAATTGCCAGAAAAACCTGAGTCATCATTTCAGGACTGTTTCCTTTTCTTGAGATACGGTTTCAAGTAAAGCCCGGTAAATGAATGCGGGTTTCCGGCGACTTTCTCAGGCGTCCCCTCCGCAATCAGATAACCGCCTTTGTCACCGCCCTCGGGGCCAAGGTCAACAATGTGGTCGGCGACCTTGATCACGTCCAGGTTATGCTCGATTACCAGCACCGTGTTGCCGACGTCACGCAGGCGGATTAGAACTTTGAGCAACTGTTCGATATCGGCCAGGTGCAGGCCGGTTGTGGGTTCATCCAGTATATATAAGGTATGGCCGCGCGGTATCCTCGCCAGTTCGGCGGCCAGTTTCACCCGCTGGGCCTCCCCGCCGGACAGCGTTGTGGCCGGCTGCCCCAGATGGATATAACCCAGCCCCACCTCCTGAAGCGTTTTCAGTTTCCGGTATAGCGACGGAAGCGCGCTGAAAAAGTCCACCGCTTCATCAACGGTCATATCCAGCACATCGGCAATGTTCCGCTTTTTAAAATATACGCTCAATGTTTCCCGGTTGAAACGCTTGCCGCCGCAGGTCGAACACTGCACATAAACATCGGATAGAAACTGCATTTCAATCTTTTTTATGCCGTCGCCCTGACATTCTTCACAACGTCCGCCCTTGACATTAAAGCTGAACCGCCCGGGCTTGTAGCCGCGGACTTTCGATTCCGGCAGTTCGGCAAAGAGATTGCGGATAGTCCCGAAAGCGTCTGTATAAGTCGCCGGATTAGAACGCGGCGTACGCCCGATCGGACTCTGGTCGATCACAATCGCCTTATCTATATGATTAAGGCCTTCAATCGCCTCGTGAGCTCCGGGAATATTATCACCGACGCCGAAATGGCGGTTCAACGCTTTTTTCAGGATTTCATTGACCAGAGTGCTTTTGCCGGAACCGGAGACGCCGGTAACGCAGCAGAAAGTCCCCAGCGGAATCCCGACATTGATGTTTTTCAGATTATTATGGGACGCGCCTTTGATCAGCAGCTTTTTACCGTTGCCTTCCAGCCGCTTTTCCGGCACCGGCACAAATTTAGAACCGTTCATATAAGCGGCGGTGAGGGATTTTTCAGATTTTTTCACCATTGCCGGCGTTCCGCAGGCGACGACTTCGCCGCCGTGGGCTCCGGCCCCTGGCCCCAGGTCAACCACATAATCCGCCCGGTTTATCGTGTCCAGATCGTGCTCCACCACGATCACCGTATTGCCGATGTCGCGGAGTTTTTCCAGAGTATTAAGCAGCCGCTCATTGTCACGCTGATGCAAACCGATACTGGGTTCGTCGAGAATATACAGCACCCCGACCAGGCCGCAGCCGAGCTGTGTCGCCAGCCGGATGCGCTGCGCTTCGCCGCCGGACAGAGTGCCGCTCTCGCGGTCCAGCGTCAGATACGCCAGCCCGACGTCTTTCAAAAATCCAAGACGCGCCGAAATCTCGCGGACAACATCCGCAGCAATCACTTTCGCCTCGTCATTCAGCACCAGCCCGGCAATAAAGTCAAACGCTTCGCTGACTGACAGCGCGTTGAATTTGTGTATCGGCATGCCGCCGGCGGTAACCGCCAGACTGACCGGATTGAGCCGGGCGCCGTTGCACTCCGGGCAGAGCCGCCTGCTCATGTATGTTTTCAGCCGTTCGCGGACGGACTCGCTTTCAGTTTCGGTCATACGCCGCTGCAAATTGGCTAGAACACCCTCAAAAGGCTTCGACCAGCGCAGTTTATGTCCGCGAATCGTATAATCGAATTCCAGATTCTCCTCGCCGCTGCCGAACAGCAGCACATGCTTAAGTTTCTCCGGAATGTCGCGGAACGGCATCGTCAGCATGTCGGGACAATTATATGACTCGGCAAGTTTTCTCAGCAGCATATTATAATATATGATAAGGCGGCGCGGCCCGCGCCGCCAGCCGGGAATGGCACCGTTGCGAATGGACAGCGAATCGTCGGGAATCACCATCGCCGGATCCATGATCAGTTGCGTGCCGAGACCGTGACAGGCAGTGCAGGCGCCGTAAGGGCTGTTGAACGAAAAATTGCGAGGAGCCAGCTGTCCGAAACTCATGGCGCATTTCAAACAGGCCAGATGTTCGCTGACCTGCTCTTCAATCCACGAATCCGGCTTGCCGTCCGCGTTTTCCAGCAGCAGGGTCATGATCCCCTCCCCGTGTTTCAACGCGACTTCCACTGAATCGCTCAGCCGGGCGCTGTCGAGTTTGCCGGTAACCAGACGGTCAACCACGGCCTCGACCGTGTGACGTTTGGTTTTCGCCAGATCGGCGATCTTCTCTTCCAGCATGACAAACTTGCCGTCAATTCTGGCACGGACAAAGCCGTCGGCGCGCATTTTTTCCAGAATATCCTTATGCTCGCCCTTTCTGCCGTTGACATAAGGGGCCAGGATCATCAATTTGCGGCCTTCCGGAAAGGCTTCGATCTTTTCGCAGATGGACTGGGCCGACTGCGGATGCAGTTCCGCGCCGCACTGCGGACAGTGCGGAATCCCGGTGTGGGCGTACAAAAGTCGCAGATAGTCGTAAATTTCCGTGGTGGTAGCCACCGTGGAGCGCGGATTGGCCCCGGCGGAACGCTGCTCGATGGCAATCGCCGGAGAAAGTCCTTCAATATGTTCGACTTTCGGTTTCTGCATCCGGTCAAGAAACTGGCGGGCATAGGCGGAAAGGCTCTCGACATAGCGCCGCTGCCCTTCCGCGTAAAGCGTGTCAAACGCCAGCGAAGACTTGCCGGAACCGCTCAAGCCGGTGATTACAGTGAGTTTATTGCGCGGCAGCTCAACATCAATATTCTTGAGATTGTGCTGAGACGCCCCCTTAATTATAATATTTTTAAACATTCCAGTCTGCTTTCATAAAGGTCAATAGATACAAATAAATGCAAGCAAGACTTTAACGCCAAAATGGTAAAATATCAATAGCCGGACCGTCAAAAACACTCCGTATCAGGCGATGGATTTCATCCCGGTAATCAGGAAGATGGGATATTCGCGGGATATTCCGGAAGGCAGAGTCTTGACCCTGGTATACGCCGTTCTTGAATAAATATCGGTAAAACCGACATTTTCCAGAGTATGCCCCAACTGTTCCGGTTCGAAACCGAAATGAGCCAGTCCGGCTTTGTCATCATGAAAAGATCCGTCTTCTTTTTCCAGATCAATCAGAACCAGATAGCCGCACGGGGTCAGCATCTTGTAAAAAAGACGCAGTACGCGCTCAATGTCTTTAATATGGTGAAACGTCATACAGGTATATATCAAGTCGAAGCTCGCGTTCGGAAAGCTACCCTCATCAAGCTCGGTCAAAAGCGGTTTGATGTTTTTGATACCTGATTCCGCCAGTTTCTTCTCCAGCGCCTTAATCATGCCGGTCGAAGAGTCAACTGCGGTAATCGTCTCGACTAAATGCGCCAGACCAATGGCGACATTTCCGGTGCCTGACCCGAAATCCAGCACCTGCATATTCGAAGCCAAAGGAATAATATCTTCAATTGCCGTGGCAAAATGCTTCGCCATCTCAATCCGCTCAGGAACTTCATCCCAGTTCAACGCTGCTTTGTCAAAACGATTTTCCTGCATAAAAACCTGACCTGTTGAATTGTTCTCCGCAAATTCCGGAAACATTTCCAGAACTATATAATAATAACTATGCACCGTCATTCGACAAATGCAACTGAATTGTACATTACCTATGAATAATAAATGAGACTTGCACTTTAGTAAAATAAGGACTAAATTCATCTTAATATATTGTGGAGTTGGATAATTGATGGAAAATACTTTTGCCGATCCGACATATATTGTCATCAACGTGCCATCCCCTGCGGCTGATGCCGTCCGTGAAATCCGGCGGCGGTTCGACCCGGCAAGAGCTGATATGTCTGTCGAAATTACACTGGCCGGCTCAGGCGGACTCGGCACGGTGCTGGAAGGCCAGGCCCCGGAAACAGTTTTTTCGGCAGTTGACCGCATCGCTGCCGCGACAGAACCGTTTACCGCTCATTTCGGTGCGATAAAACGCTTCGCGGACTGCGGTATCTGTTATTATACCGTACTGCCGGCTGAACCTTTTATCGAAATGCAGCAGATGCTGGCGGAATCGCCAGTCCGCTTCAATCCCTGTCTTTTCCCGTATACCCCGCACTGTACTCTAATCCTGCATGAAGACGAGCAGGAAGCGAGACTGAATACATTGCTGCGGCGGCCGCGGACGGACGCCTGGTTCAGGCTGGACACCATCTCGGTTTACAGCCTGAAAGATAACATGCTTGAACCGGTTCTGCTTCACCGCGCGAATTTTTCCATGAAATTAACTGGATATACTTGATTACAAGGTGTATTTTATTATAGCGATTTATACTCTGCGCGGTTGAAAATTCAACTTTGGATGAATAGGATTGTGGGTTGGATTTTTTCGGTCCGACTGACCGGCGATACCCACATCGCCGGAAGGAGGAACGGAAAAATACAGTCCCGCGCCTGCGGGATTGCGATCTTTCGAGTTTGGATTCGCACTCTTCGAGGCCTTCGATACCACGGTATCGGCAGCCTCTCAGAATACGAACCAATTCTCAAAATCTTCGCAATCTATAGTTGAATTTTCAGCCGTGCAGAGTATAATTCTCTAACAAAAACAGGAGAAATCTGTAAATGAGAAACAAATATATCAAGCTTACATCAATGATGTTTGCGGCAGCCGTGGTCATTTTCATTTCGGGATGCGGCAAAAAAGCTGTGGAGACAACAGCGCCGGCAATAAACAACACAGTTGCTTTCCAGCAGGCGGTTGACAGTTTCCTGCAAGTAAAAAGCTACGGGCTTAAGGCCGTCAAAATGGATATTCTGAAAGATGACAACGCTCAGGCGGTAGTTTCGTGTACAGTCACCAACAGTTCCCGCAAATGGGAGTTCACGCTGAAAAAAGACAGTACCGGAGCCTGGACTGTAACTACTTTTGAGCAGAAATAAGCATCACAATGCGGCACGTTTAAACCCGGTTTACAGAAAATATTTACCATGAGCGAAGAATCTGCGAATAAACGCCGCGTCAGATACAGCGGAACCCATCCGCGCCGGTTTGAGGAGAAATACAAGGAACTCAACCCGGATAAATATGCCGCCGATGTTCAGAAAGTGCTTCAAAGCGGACGCACTCCGGCCGGAATGCACCGGCCGATATGCGTAAGCGAGATCCTTGAGATACTGAATCCGCAACCGGGAGAAACCGGACTCGACGCCACGCTCGGGTTCGGCGGACATGCCATGGAGCTGCTGTCGCGGATTGTTCCCGGCGGCCGTCTGTTTGGGATTGATGTTGACCCGCTGGAACTTCCCCGTACCGAATCCAGGCTGCGCGGACTGGGCTTTGACGAAACAGTGCTGACCGTTAAAAAGCTCAACTTCGCCGGAATTCTCAAATTACTGCCGGAAGCAGGAGACGGTTTCGACTTCATCCTGGCCGACCTCGGCGTATCCTCTATGCAGATTGACAATCCGGAGCGCGGGTTTACTTTCAAGACCGCCGGACCGCTCGATCTGCGCCTCAATCCGGAACGCGGCCAGCCGGCCTCCGCGCTGATTCAGACAATGACTGAAAACACGCTCGAAAAAATGTTACGCTCCAATTCAGATGAACCTCATTCAAAAGCAATCGCCAGGATTATTTTCAAGTACCGTGATAAGATCGCGACCACCACCGCCCTGGCCAATGCCGTTCGCGAAGCCCTCGAGCCGGTGAAGGCTGCCGACTGGGAGAAAGAAGTGACCAAATCAACGCAGCGTACTTTCCAGGCGCTGCGCATCGCGGTAAACGATGAGTTCAGCGCTCTCGACCAGCTGCTGCTGGCGCTTCCATTTGCGCTTAAACCAGGCGGCAGAGTCGCCATTCTCGCGTTCCACTCCGGCGAAGACAACCGCGTTAAAAAGTCTTTTGAAGATGGATTCAGCGCCGGCATCTATGCCGATTACAGCAAATTCCCCATACGGGCGACAGCTCAGGAAAGATACGACAACCCGCGCTCCAAATGCGCCCAACTCCGCTGGGCGGTCAAAGCGGCAGATAAACTATAACGGAGTCAGACAGATGAAGAATTTCCCTTGCAGGCAGCATGAACTCGAAGCAAAAATCAAAGAATGGCAGAGCTTCAACCCGGACATTGTCCGTATTGACTATGTGGATTCATATTCCGGATATAAAGTTTACGGCATCACCATTTCCGATTTCACGGTTCCGGCCGCGCAAAAACGGGCGCATTATTTCTCCCAGCCGCACGCCCATGAACCCGGCACCACCGCCGGCATGATTGACGTCATCGAACAACTGGTCACCGGCAAAGACATCTATGGTAAGCCGACCACATTAAACGTGAAAGATGTACTTGGCAGGACGGTACTCTCGTTCTGCCCGAACGGCAATCCATTCGGACGCGAAAAAGCGCCGGTTGACTGCTGGGACGGCTCATATTGTGACAACGAACGCTTCTGGTGCTGGATGCGCGGCGAAGATCCGGAAAATCCCGGACATATGTGGAAACGCCTAAATGTCTGGGACATCCGCGACTACAACGCCCCGGATCCCGTCGGCATTGTCTACGAACAGATTGGCGAATTCCGCTACGCCGAACCCAACCGCACCCAGGAATCATCCTATTTCAAGATATTCCACAAACTTGACGCGCAATACCATTTTGAAGCCTGGTTTGACCTGCACCAGTGCGAAGAGTTCAGACAGAAAGACTACAACTGCGAAGTCCTCCTTTGCAGCAAAGAGTTCTGCAATCCGGCCAAAGAACCGGAAAATATCCAGTGGGCGCATCAGGTGCTTGAAGCCTGGGCGGCATATCCCCGGCTCACCCCTGATCCCGATCCCATCCCGCTGAGCTACACCAGCGAGCAACTGGAATATTTCCGCGCCAACTGGAGTCCGCTGCATCAGCGCATCAACATCATCAACACCGAAGTCAAAAACAATTCCCCGGAGATGACACCGGAACTCCAGTTAAAAGCCCAGAGCATCGCCATCGAAGTAAGCATCAAACGGCTGATGAAAAAGTAAGCTCTTCACCTTTCCATAATCCATGCCGGGGTCGAATGGGGCCTATGGGGTTAATCGGACATTCTGGACACACATATAAAGAGGAATATTGCAAGTGACAAAACCCCGTCCGTGCGATTTTTCTTCTTTTTTTTCCATTTTTGATTTGTGTTATAAAGATAAATATCGCTCGTAACTGTAACCGAACA
>CAIMFA010000479.1 GCA_903840185.1 uncultured Lentisphaeria bacterium
CCGTTACCCGCGTTCATCAAATTCATGACAGTATTGCCGTTGACGTCAAGACGCCAGAACCAGTCAGCCCTGCAGTTGACCGCATAAGAACCGGCTTCCTTTACATATACGGTGGCGAAAAGCGCGGCAGCACGCCCGGACTTATGGCCGCCGAAGAGTTTGCCGAGGTCAAAAATTTTACCGTTCTCGATATTCGCGGATGAAGCCTTGCCGGCCCCGGGCACAGAGTCAGGAATACTTTTGAAAGTCGGGAATTTAGCGGCGTCTTTGACATCCGTGAAAACAGTCCATCTGGCGGGTAGGGGAAGGGGCGCTGCGACTTCAGATTCCTGAGCGGAATTCAGGTTATCGGCGCGGAATGAGGAAAGCTGCCCTGTCATCCGCCGGTTCGCGAACCCGGGATAAGCCTTCTGAAAGACTCTGGTAAAATCAGGACTCTCAAGTTCACGCTTAAATATGATTGTGGAACCGTCTCTGATAATCCCCTGGGCAAGATTGCCGGAAAGCAGAATCTCAAAAGAGTACTCGACATTATCAAGCCAGCCGCCGGGCGGAAGCGCTGTGACTGTTTTGCCCGTAATCTGCAGTTTATCTTTGCCGGTGTAGTCGAAAGAAACAGTGCGTGTCCCGTCAGCCGATTTATTGAGCGTCAGCGCCAGCGCCGGATTGTCCGTCGGAGTCGCAACCTTGCGCATAAATGGCTGATTGAGAACAACTATGCCGATCCTGCTCTCCGTTTTTTTCCCTGGATTGAAGATTGGAAATTTATGCGGCGCGGCCTTTGCCGCGGCATTGATCTTCAACTTTGAGCCGGCTTTAAAATCTCTCACCAGCGCCATCGTATAGTCGGGGGCTATGTCCAGATATTCGGATGAATTTTCAGTCACGCCGGTAAACTGATAGGCTCCGCCGATAATTTCGCCGCCGATGCCTCTGAACTGCCAGTTGCGCAGGCCCGGATCGAAATCCGGATAATTTTTGAAATTATCCTCAAAAACACCTTCGGAAGCGAACGCGAACGCTGAAACAGCAACGATTGCGGCAGAGAGCAGAGGCTTTAACGCCGGGTTGAAAATCATTTTTATTCACCATATTAATTAATTGAAATCGAGTACAGACAGATTTTTGCCGGATATGAGATACAGAAAAAAGCAATCCCTGATGCTGACATCAGGGATTTTCATTTAGCTGGAAATCAGGAATCAATATGTGTTCCAGTGCAGATTGTTGATGTCGTAGAGCTGTGCTCCTGACCATCTGAACGGCGTATCGGAGAACGGGTAGCTTCTATTTGTTACAGGAACATTGCCGGTGTGTCCGTCCAGGAACAGGATATTGCATTTATTGGCATGACGGCCGGACGGGCGGCCGTAGTTTACATTGGAAAAGCTGCCGACAGAGCTGAAATCAATGCGCATGAATCCTTTAGTCAGGTCGGTTCCGCCTGATGCCAGATTGGCGTTGACGTCCAGGATGTAAAACTTAATGGACGGGCGGCGCTGTGACGCCAGCTTGCTGGAATTGAAATCTGTTGAAGCTTGAGCAGCCATTTGCATGCCGGTGTTAAGCCCGTAATCGGTGTTCCACGCCCAGTTGAACCCGACAGGCTGTTCCGGGCACTGGAATTGTTTGCGGGTGACGAATAACCCGGCGTCATTTCGAAGACTTGAAGTGGATACAGTTATGTCTTTTCTTCCGACAAGGGCTTCAGGCCAGAGATAGGAATAGCCGGTATTGCCGAACATCGGGGTCAGATAACCGTAGTTGGAGTCGGAGTAATTCTGTACCGCCAGTCCCATTTGTTTCAGATTGTTGTTGCACGATGCCTGACGTGCCGTCATCCTGGCTTTATTGAGCGCCGGGAGCAGCATTGCGGCCAAAATTGCGATGATCGCGATCACCACGAGGAGTTCGATGAGTGTGAAAATTTGCTGCCGTTTCATGATCTTTTCTCCTTTATTTAGTGTTGATTTTTGTTGCTGTTTCATGATCTTTTTCCTCCTGTTTTGATGGTTTATATTTTAGTTGGTAAACTTCTTACTTTCGCTGTATGCTGTCTGCATTTGCAATGCTGCAGGTGTCTCCGGAAATCTGGAGATTCCTTTCATTGCCGCGAACCGGACATTTTTCGCTGATTGCTCCTGATTTGATTCAATCCCGACCGGACTTATCGGGAACTTAATCAATTTATGCTCAATGCTGAAGTCTTTCCGAGTCAGCATCCGGCTGATCATATTAACCACCGCAACGGCCTCAGACTCAAAAAGATGATCCCGGACAAGACCGCTGAAATCCGGCACGTCTGAAATATCGTTGCGTCCGGTTAAAATCCGGCAGTGTTGTTTGGTGTCTATCCGGCGGTCTTTCAGCACCGCCATTGTCTCCGGCAGATACGGACCCTCAAGATAAATGGCCTGAACATCAATTCCCAGTTCAAAAAGATAGTCCAGATCCTTGATGTCTTTTAACACTAATCCGTTGTTAAATTTTACCCCGGCCTCGTTGAAAGCGCGTTTCAGTCCGTCCAGCTGCAATTGCGCCAGCGGGATATCTCGGGTGATCGCGAAAACGACATTCCGGCGGCCCTCTCCAAGAAAAATTTTACCGGCTTCGTAACCTTCCTGTTCGTAATTCATGTTGACACTGTTGATTCCTTCAATAGTTTCCTGAAGTGTAACAATCGGCAATTCCGCCTTATCCATTTTTTTCAAGGCCGCAGCGCCTTTATCTCCCGGCGATATCCAGATCAAGCCATCCAGTGAGTAATTTTTCATTTCGGCGGCAATTTTGTCAGGGTCCGAGGAGGTCAGCGTAATCGGCTTGATGATATATCCGGCCTCAACAAGCTTAAGCCAGGCATAGGCTGCCAGAGACCCGATATAATAGTCGTAATAAAGAATCATTCCGTCCCCGATTATCATGCCTATAGTGCGGCTGGTTTTCCATTTATTGAATTCCAGCATTTTGCCCGGGTTGCTGAAAGTTCCAATACCTGGTCGGGAGATCAGATATTTATCTTTGATCAAATCCTTTAATGCTTTATGAACGGTCATCCGTGCGACTCCGAACATTTCTCCCAGCCTGGGCATTGACGGGATCATAACGGATTTGTGTTCTGACTTTATAACCAGATCAATAACATACTGGCGAATTTTCATATATTCCGCCACCGGGATCGATTTTAATATTTCAGAATCTGCTTTTTTAATCATACTATACCACCGCGTGTATTAATGTATACTACTAGTATACGGGTAGCATTT
The DNA here is from genome assembly GCA_903840185.1 of uncultured Lentisphaeria bacterium. Classification (GTDB taxonomy): domain Bacteria; phylum Verrucomicrobiota; class Lentisphaeria; order Victivallales; family Victivallaceae; genus CAIPAT01. The sequence goes on from CAIMFA010000479.1 coordinate 3,264, forward strand.
TGTTTTGTCAATAGGGATAAATGAACAATCAGTAAAAAAGAATGAAAGTTTTAAAATGGGGAACCATGAAAACATAGATATTTATCACAGAGGACACAGAGGCAAAACCGGAGTCAGCGACTGAACGCGGACACAGCCGCATTCATTTACGGACTGCATGTATTATCTTCATGGACTTCAAGTTCTTCATGGTAAAAAGGATTTCCTTTGCGGCTTGCTAACTAGAGCCTGTCCGTAAAACAGCGATTTTGAGCAACCGCGCTTAAGCCTGTCATGATGACTTTCAAAAAAGCACGATCTGGGGACTGCGATTTGAGCGGAGTCTATTTTTCGAGTCAAAA
>CAIMFA010000480.1 GCA_903840185.1 uncultured Lentisphaeria bacterium
AACAGAAGTCAGGAGTCAGGAGTCAGATACCATGAGTAAGTGACAAAGAAATTTGTCACAGTTAAAGAAAAAACTCCTTTGTCAGTTAAATTATGGTTTGCCAACCTAAACTAACAAAGGAGTCTCAAAATGCAGAGAAAAGGTAACATCGTATCGCGTGAAAGTCAAGTGGACAATCTGGTAACAGTAGGAGTTGACATGGGCGGGGCGCTCTGGGCGACGGCGATCCACGACTGGAATAGCGGACGTAACAGTTATCATGGCTTAAGGGATAAAGATGGCAAGAGCAAAGAAAGTCTGTTGTACGAAAAGATTCGTGACCTGGTTTTGGCAGGTCATCGAGTCCAGGTATTCTACGAGGCCGGGCGATATGGTTATGCTCCGGTTCGTATAATGCAGGCACTTGGCGCGGAAGCAAGCATTCTGCCGATCAACAAATTGAAGGTGATTATGTGTGGAAAAACGATCAAGACGGATAAACTGGACGCCAAGTTTCTCGGCGGTCTGCATCCTGACGATCAGCTGCCGGCAGTCTATATTCCGACTCTGGATGAAGAGGGTCGTCGAGATGCCGAACGTGAACTTGCCCGCTTGAGGAGCAGTATCGGACGTATCAACGCGCAGTTGCTGGCGATCATCGAGCGCACTGAATTAAAAACGCCGTCCGGCCACCGTTCCAGCGACAACTGGCTGCGTGAGATCGCCGCCTGGGACAAATCCGGAGAATTAAAGAAGCTGCCGAGATTCATGGTGCTGCGGCTCAAAAACATGGTTGAGGAACTTGCTCTTGCGGAAAAGCATTTGAATGACTGGCAGGCAATTATTGATCATCAAATGGAGAAAGACCGGCAGGACGGCCAGAAAAATAATGTTCAGACGACTGTGGAGAAACTGGAAAAATTCAAGGGCATAGGAGACGTTATCTCCCGGCATTTATCCTGGGAAATCGGTGACTTCAGCCGGTTTAAAAACGGCAAAAAATTCTCCTCGTATTTCGGGATTACGCCATGTCCGTTCGCCAGCGGAACAATGAACCGGGAGCAGGGCATCAGCAAAAACGGGCGGAAGAGCCTGCGAAAAATGGCAATAGAGCTGGCCTGGCTATGGCGCCGATGGCAGCCGGAAAGCAAATTGACCATGAAGTGGGAACCGATGCTGAAGCAGAAAGGCCGTGCGCGGAAAACTGCGATTGTCGCCATGGCGCGGCAGCTGCTGGTGGCGTTGTGGCGGCATGTAATGTACAACGACCCCATTGAAGGAGCAATCATAAATAAACCGGAAAGGGCATGAATTTCAGTGAAAGCGAACTCGCTTGACTCCTTGGAAGAATAATCCGAAAATCAGATTGAGAACTTTCACTGTTTTATAATTTTAAAGGAGATTTATTGACAGAGTAGATTTAAGCATCAGCGGGGTAGCTCGAGAAAACTCCTGGTAACGGAATGGTTTCCGACACCTTCAGAATGAGACCCCCTTGTTCACGCGATTCCGAATTAGGCATGCTATGAACGGCCAAACAGCCGTAGTCGATAGAAGGTTGGGACCGGAGAACCGGCACCCCGAAGGATGCGCGAAATGATGTGAAAAGTCAACTCAATAAAGAAAAGGAAACAGCCGTCGGAAAAGTAGCAAAAAGTAAAAATATATAAATCACTGTTGGAAGATGATAGCGGAGCTTTTACTATTAAAAGCAAGTTTTTAAGAAAAAAGCAGAAAAAAAACAGGTAAATAGCGAATCAGACTTGACAAAAGAACTCATAGAAGGAGTCAGAATAAAGCGGTATTACAGCATTACAGCTTAACGGTATTACAGTCAAACCGTAAAACCGTAAAACCGTGAAACCGGAAAGCAACAGCCTGGAAGCAGGAGTCAGAAGTCCGGAGTACAGGCGTCAGTAGACAGGCTTTAAAAAAGCGCCGGATGCGCTATATTTATTATTCATGGAACACGCTGCCGATTTGCCGGGGAGCGGCAGGCGCACAATGTCATTATTATTCGGGGGAATACGGATTGAGCATAAAAAGTAAGATTTTAATATCCATGCTGCTGCTGGCGGGGGCCGGCTTCGGGATAATTTCAGCCTATTGTCTGATAAGCCTGGAAGACCTGGGACGCTACGCCGAAGTATCTGCCGACAAACTTTCGAATAAAGCCATTGAAGACAGCAAGGCGGCGTTGCTCCGGCTGTCCAACCGGAATCTGGAAACAATTGCCGAAGGACAGGCCATGATTACCGATCTGCGGCTGCGCAAGCTGCCCGGCGAGCTGGAAATGCTTAATCTGGTTTTCCAGAAACAATATAGCCAGCAGCAACTGCTCAAACCCGATCTATTGAGCAACCTGTCCCGCAGTCTGCCGGAAAAAAATATTTATAAATGT
>CAIMFA010000481.1 GCA_903840185.1 uncultured Lentisphaeria bacterium
GGTCAGGCGACCGGCGCTCCCGGGCTTAGCTTCATTAACTTCATGCCCTTCATGGTGAAGTGTATTTGTATTTCCTCCGTGTGCTCTGCGTCCTCTGTGGTAAAACTGTATTTGCCTTTTTTCGTGATTTTTCGTGCCTTTCGTGGTTAAGGTGTATTTTGGGGTTGCGGCTATGCCGCGCTAAGTTTTTCGTGGTAAAAAAGGGATTTCTCTGTGCCTTTGTGTCTCTGTGGTTAAATTAGATATTTTAGCATTGATGGCGCGATTGCTCCAAAATGGCAAAATGTTGATGATTTTTATCATCTTATGGCTTTAAAGTTTGAAATCTGCAATGATGCAATTAATTTGTGAGGATAGTTTAAAGAATTTTAGAGTCCGGAACATGATTCCGGAATAAATATAGTTATGGACAGTAAAATCAAAGATAAAAATTTAGTAATACCGCAGGATTTTCTCTTCGGGGAAACCGAAGAAGACGCACTGCCGCTTGATTGCGGCAGAAAATTGCGCAACGTAAATATCCGCTACGAAACTTACGGCAAACTGGATGCAGCCGGCAGCAACGCCATTCTGATTCTGCATGCACTTTCCGGCAACGCTCACGTCTCCGGCTATTATTCCGAAGACGACCGCAAGCCGGGCTGGTGGCATGAAATGGTCGGGCCTGGCAGGCCGATTGACACCGATAAGTATTTTGTGGTATGCAGCAATGTCATCGGCGGCTGCAGCGGTTCGACCGGGCCGCGTTCAATCAATATGGAAACCGGCAAACTCTACAATATGGATTTTCCGGTGATCACCATTGTCGACATGGTCAGGGCGCAGTTCCGGCTCATGAAACATTTGAAAATAGAAAAATGGCTGTCCATCATCGGCGGTTCAATGGGCGGCATGCAGGCGCTGGAATGGGCTACCGCCTATCCGGATCACGTTCACAGCGTAATCGCCATTGCCTGTACAGCCAGGCTGTCGCCGCAGAGCATCGCATTCGACTGGGTCGGACGCGAAGCCATCATGACCGACGTCAACTGGCAGAACGGCGAATATTATGAAAAACCGCCGGAAAACGGGCTGTCAACCGCGCGGATGCTGGCGCATATCACCTATCTGAGCGATGAATCAATGGACCGTAAATTCGGACGCGGACTTCAGGAAAAAGATCAGTATTCATTCGACTTCTCCAGAAACTTCGCGGTCGAAAGCTATCTGCAATATCAGGGCGCGCGTTTCGTTGAACGCTTCGACGCCAACAGTTATTTATACATCACCCGCGCCATGGATTATTTTGACGTTTCCGAACGCGCCGGCGGCAGTCTGTCCGCGGCTTTCTCCGGATGCAAAAGCTCGTTCCTGGTGGTTTCGTTCACCAGCGACTGGCTGTTCCCGTCAGCCCAGTCCCGCGAGATTGTCAGCGCGCTGGTGAATAACGATATTGAAGTAAGCTTCTGCGAAATTGAATCCAGCTACGGACATGACGCTTTTCTGCTGGAAATAGATACTTTAGGCAAAATGGTGGCGGACTTTATCAGAAACCGCCATCAGGAGTGGAAACATGGTAGAAAAACTTAAACAGGAATTAGCCAAACGGCCCGACCTGCTGGCAATATATAAACTAATCCCGCATAACGCCAGAGTGCTTGACCTGGGCTGCGGCGACGGTATCTTTCTGCGGCTTTTAAAGCAGGAGAAAGAAGCCAAATGTCTCGGCCTTGAACTCTGCCAGGAATCCATCATCGAATGTATCGACAACGGCGTTCCGGTCATCCACAGCGACCTGGACGAAGGGCTCAAATTCGTCAATAACAACTCTTTTGATTATGTGGTGCTGAGCGAAACGCTCCAGGCGGTAAACCGTCCCGATCTGCTGATCAATGAAATGCTGCGGGTCGGCAAACAGGGACTAATCAGCTTTATCAATTTCGGCTATCTGCCGTCGCGCATCCAGTTGCTGATTAACGGCACCATGCCGGAAACCAAGACCCTGCCCAATCCATGGTATAACACGCCGAACATTCATCTGGCCACGATCATAGATTTCCGCAATCTCTGTCACATGCTCGGCGTAAAAATCGTCAAAGAAATACCATTAGGCCGCGGCGACCACTCTTTCGCCAAAGCCATGCCGAACCTCTTCGCCTCCACCTGCGTATTCGTCATCGCCAGGCGGTAAGGAAAGAAGTCAGGAGTCAGGAGTCAGAATAAAACCTGAAACCAATACTCAATAACCAACACGGAATATCCAATATCCAAGTAAAAAATAAAAGCAGGAAGCCAAGTAGGCCAGTTTCGCCGAAACTGGCTCA
>CAIMFA010000482.1 GCA_903840185.1 uncultured Lentisphaeria bacterium
ATATCTGAAAAATTATTTACCTGACAAATCCGCCCAACTTATTGACTGACGCCGTTCATTAAGCAATTTCTGGACAGGATCCAGCATATGATGGACATTGCACTCTTCCTTTCTGGGGCAGCAAAATCCGTTTTCGAAACAACTGTTGAACAGCAGCGATTTCGGATCGAAAATAGCCAGAATATCATGCACGGAAATCTTTGCCGGTTCTTCCAGTAAATGTATGCCGCCTGATTTGCCCCTGACCGATCCAACGAGTCCGGCATCACACAATTTACGGACAATCCTTCTCAAAAAACGATAAGGAATATACATCTCATCCGCCAATGCAGTCGTACTTAAGGATATACCTTCCGGCATCGCTGCCAGGCGTAGAACGACTCTTAACGCATAATCAGCTTCTCGTGTAATCATAATCTTTCCTAAAAAACATATTGCTACAATAATAGTATCATATGAAAATAAATTTTGCAAGACATATTTCTAAAAATTCAAAAAAATTAACACCCTCACTGCCGGGTACAGCCTGTTATGATTTTGCGGGAATAGAGATTGTGAAGCATGTACCGGAATCAGAGGATTCCACTTCGATCCTGCCTTTGTGGGCTTCAACGAACTGTCTTGCAATGGCCAGCCCCAGTCCGGTTCCGCCGGTTTTGCCGCCGGTGATAAATGGTTCAAACAGTTTATCCATCATCTGTTTCGGAATGCCTGGGCCGTTATCTTTGACTTGAATAACATTGGGATTGCCGTCTGTATTAATATTCAGGGTTATTTCCGGATTCGATTTATTGCTGTTTTCGAGCGCTTCCACTGCGTTTTTTATGAGATTGCTGATAATCCGGCACAGTTTTGAGCAGTCTCCCATCATAATTGCTCCAGCCGTTATGCCAATGTTCACTTTGATTTTATTTTCATCGAGAAATTCTTTGCATATTTTTCTGACTTCCGCAATTAAATCCTCCACTTTTATCTCGGATTTGACAACTTCTTTATTGCGCACAAAGTCCAGCATGTCATTCATCATTTCCATGCCGTCTTCGCCGGACTGTTTAATCAGCGCCAGATATTCGGACATCGCCGGGCTGAGATTTTCTTCAAGAATAGCGAGATCGGCAAGCGAGACAATATTGCCGATATAATTGCGCAGATCATGACTGAGCATGGAAATGGACATTCCGAGCGCCGACAGTTTCTCCTTGCGCACCAGTTCCTGCTGCAGATTGATATTGCGGATTGCGGCTGCAGCCTGCTCCAGAAAAAGTTGCACCAGATAAATGCGTTCCCGGTGAAGTGTGACGTTGTGGCGTTCAAACAGGGTTACAATATCATAATCCTCCAGTTTGAAATAGAGCATATCTTCAGATTCATAAAGCGACTCTTCCATTTTTTCCGGGATCGTTTTCAGGTATTTGGCGGCAGACTCGGAATTAATAAAAGCGCCGATGGCGACAACTATCTCATATTGATTATCATGCTTGACGGCCAGAAGCGCGGAATTGCAGCCGAGGATTTCCGCAACCTGTCCAAGGATATTTTGCAGCAGGCTGTCCAGTTGAGTGTTGCAGGCGCGGATATCGGAGATGATTGTAATGAGGTCTTCAAGATTTCTGGACTTGTTCCATTCGTAAACCGACTTGGTGGCGATCTGTTGAATCTCCTCAATGGAAAAGGGTTTGCAGTGATAAGTTACGTTAGTTCCGGCGCGCTGGACAATTTCTTCGATGGAGTGGTCGCTGTATGCGGTGACAAAAACTATCTCAACCCGTTTGTCCACTTTGCGTATTTGCGCCACAGTTTCCAGTCCGTCCCATTCCGGCATCCGCATGTCTACGAAAATTACCGCATACGGCCGTTTTTCCTTACATGCTTTTTTTACCAGCTCAAGCGCATCTTTGCCGGAGGCCGCCTCATCCATGCTGTACTGTATGATTTCCGGGCCGCGCGATGCTTTAGTAGTGCCGCTCATTTCAAAAAAATCCGCGGCGGCGTCCGCCAGTTCTGAAAGCTGCAGATTATTTTCCTTTACAGGACATAGAATTTCACGAAAACTGTCCCTGACTGATTCTTCATCATCAATGACCAGCAGGCGGGAATTAAATTCTTTCAGCATGTTGACATCCTCTCTTTATTATTATTATTAACTTTTGTCTTTGGCAGATTCAGCAACAGGCAGAGACAGCACCACTTCCGCGCCTTTTTCGATTCCCTGACTGTTAAGTTCAATGGTACCGCCATGCGATTCAATAATCGCACGGCACTGGTAAAGCCCGATTCCGGAACCGCGGTTTTTAGTGGAAAAACCGTTCTTAAAGAAGTTTTCAGCGGTTTCCGGATCAAATCCGCGCGCATTGTCAATAATGCGCATCACAACTTTTCCTTCATCCAGCCGCATCGAAATATTTATCTGGCGGCCTTCTTTGCGCTCTGAAGTGTCGAATGATTCAGCGGCATTTTTCAAAAGATTCAGCAAGACCTGGATTAGTCTGGTTTTGTCGGCCTTTACATGAATAATATTGGGCGGCAGATTATAATGGATATTGATATTTCTTCTTTCAAGCGATGCCGCCTGCATCGCGATCGCATCGGACATCAGGTCTCTTAAAACCAGCGTGGATGAATTGGCGCTGCTGCCGCCGCCGGCATAGGCGCGCTGAAGCGAAAGCACATCGCTGATATGGGAAACCCCGAAGGAAAGCTTCCGGAATACATCCTGCAGCATATTCTGGCGCTTGGTCAGCGCCTGGTTAAGTTTGGCAATGAGCTGGATGAATTTTTCCGTTTTTTCCGTTCCCATGACCTGGACGAAAGACTCCGATTGCGCTTCAAGTGTTTTCTGCAGCATGGCCAGTGAATTTGCTTCAGGCCACTCTTTCTCATTAATGAATTTAACGAAGGTCGTGCCGATTCCGGTCACGGCATTGCCGATATCGTGCAATACACTGGAGACCATCTGCAGTTTGCCGCGCTGCTCCGCGTCTCTCGCTGCGGATTTTTCCGCCAGCAGGCGGTCGCTGATATCTTTGAAATTCTGAATGACCCCGATAATTTCACCGCCGGCATCATAATGCGGTACGGTGGCGACAATGCACGGAATTGAACCGTCCGCGGTTTTCAACTCCATATCCTCTTCAATCCGCTTACTCTCGCCGATTGCGCTGTCAATCGAACGCTGTTCCGATTCCGCCTGTTCCTTTGATACTGCGTAATCGTAACAATACCGGCCGATCAGCTCCTGCCGGGTGAAGCCGGTCAGCTTTTCAAACTGGTTATTGACTTTGACAATCTCAAGGTTCTTATTTAAAACTCTCATCCCGTCGCCGGAAGTTTCAAAAATCTGTCTTATTTCCAGCTCGGAACGCTCTTTATCCGCGAGCTCCTGGCGGATGCGCTGATGCTCGCTGAAATTACGATACACCATTATCATGTTCAATACCAGAATCACCTGGGAGCTGATAAACTGGAGCCGATGAAGCTGTTCCGGCGCAAACGGCCCGGCGTTCAGGTTGTTGACCGCGCAAATCACTCCCGTGAGCATTCCGTCATAAACCATCGGCACTGCCATCAAGGTGTTAATGTTGGCGGCGTTGTAATATTCGCGCAATTGCGGATTATTGTTTGCTTCTTTAATCAGCAGCGGCTCAAGCGTTTTGCCCACTCCGCCGATTATGCCGTCTCCAAGCAATATTTTCTCTTTCCTGAGGTATTCCAGAATATATTTGGGTTTGGTCATTACATAGTCGCCTGCATTACGCACCAGCGGGTAAAATCCGGATATTCCGGAGGCTTTTAAATAATCGTGCTGAATTTCATAAATGCAGACTGATTCCGCCTCCAGCATTTTTGCGATATAGTGCGCGGTGGCGTTCAAAACATTATCAATATCCTCAACATCCTGCAAATTCTGCGAGAACACATTTAGAAAATTATCCCGGTCGGCTTTCTGATGCAGTAAAGTCTTGTTTTCCTGCTTCAGCCGGCAGAATGTTTTACGCAGAGTCCAGCCGCCAAAAGACAATCCGGCGGCAAGCAATAAGAATATTGATATCCAGACTATACTCATACTTTATGATTTCATGTGTTTAAGGATAATTTTAATTCGGACATAGTATATATTAAATATTGCTCGGTTTCAAATCCTGCAGAACAAATAAACCGTTGTCTGTAATCATTTTGGACACATATAAAGAGGAATATTGCAAGTGACAAAACCCCGTCCGTGCGATTTTTCTTCTTTTTTTCCCATTTTGATTTCAGTTATAAAGATAAATATCGCTCGTAACTGTA
>CAIMFA010000483.1 GCA_903840185.1 uncultured Lentisphaeria bacterium
AGTTTGGATTCGCACTCTTCGAGGCCTTCGATACCCCGGTATCGGCAGCCTCTCAGAATACGAACCAATTCTCAAAATCTTCGCAATCCATAGTTGAATTTTCAGCCGCGCAGAGTATAACTGCATTGCGTAATGCAGTTATACGCTGAGTTTAGTTTTTTCCTTCTATTCCCCCTTCATTACCTTCATGTCCTTCATGGTGAAAAAAGATTTCTCTGTGGCCTCCGTGTCCTCTGTGGTAAACTTCGTTTTTCCGGTTGAAAAATATTTTATATGGTGCTATACTTATTCCAATGGGTTTTTCATTAATTTTAAAGCTTATACTTTCGACAGGGAAAACAGCGGAAATCCCGGGCGCGGCAGGCTGCCCTGGAAATCTAAATCGAAGAGGAATTAATGTTGGCAAAGCGTAAAATAATCTTCAAGTTTTTTACCATCGTGGAACTCCTGGCGGTGCTGGCGATCATGGGAATTCTGCTGGCGGCTTCGCTGGCAGGTTTGCCCATGCTGTTCGGCAAACAGGGCCTGGTGGGTTCAGTCAGGACTATCAGCAGCAAAGTCAGCATGGCGCGCTCCTATGCCGTCACCCAGAACCGTTATGTGGCGCTGCTGATTCCTGACAAGACCGGAAATACTTCCGGCACTGATGTCGCGCAGTATGTCTATAATTACAGCCGGCTGTGTTATGTGACTTACGACACAACTACGTCCACATATGTGTTTGACTCCTGGATTGACGGGCAGGAATGGTCGCGACTGGCCAACGGGGCTTGCGCGTATATCGATCATGACACCGGTTACTCGATCAACAGTGTTACAAGTATTAAAGAGATTCCAACTTCCGGTGCCTATGCCTCCTCAGCCGTAATTTTTCAGAACAACGGCTCTATTTTAACTTCAGACAAGGTGGCAATAAGAGTGATCCCCGCGGTATATACAACGGCTGATTCGAATTACACCCTTACCGTGGAGGGAACCCTGATAGCTCAGAAGCGCTGGAACGTGATGATTAATCCTTTTACCGGAAAGGCGACATATTTGTATGGTAAAGAACAGTAAAAATATCAGCTTTTTCAATATGATTGAAATCGCGCTGGCGATGGCGATCATTGCTTTCGGCATGACCAGCATCCTCGGTCTGTTTCCAGTGGGCCTGAATGCCTGCCGCAATTCGGTCGCGGAAAATTGCGCAGCAGACTCAGTTGAACAGTTTTCATCATATTTGAAAGGCTACGCCGGCGCCAGCAAAGTAAATTTTCAAACTCTTCTTGGTACTGATGCCACTTCCGGCTATTATACTGAAACAAATCCTATGACAGTACCCGCGACAGTGGCTGCGGTTAAAACAGCAACTACGAATTTTCTAAACACACTTCCTGCGGGAGTGACTCCTATATCTAACGGATGGACAATTTTTCAGTCTGCTGCCGCCAATAATGTCTATTTTGCCGTCTCCGGACCGGGCGATTATAGTACAATAAATGTTGTGAAGTTTCCGACTGTTGACTTTGCCGCGATGATTATAGTCTGGAAGTCCCCGCTGTCGTTTTACTATCCGAACGGTGCAGCCTGGACTCCATACACGGATAATTACAGCATGGGTGCCGGGTTGAACGTGGAGATCAGCTGGCCACTTGCAGTGGATTACAATGCACGCCAGAAACGAACATTTTACATAGAAATAACTAAGCCGCAACAATGAAAAATTACAGAAACAAATATTTTTACACGCTCGTGGAATTGCTGATGGCGATGGCCATCTTCGCGATCATCTCCGTGATCATGATGCGCTTTTTCAGTTCAGCCCAGCAGATATGGAGCAAGGCTTCGCAGAAGAATGTAATGTATGCCGACGCCAGGGTGGCGCTGGATATAATGACTGCTGAACTTCAAGGAGCTTTATATGACAATAAGATCGGGGTTGTGGCTGATCCCGATCAAGTTCCCGGCATTTATCCGTTCTGGTTTGAGTATAAGAGTCTTG
>CAIMFA010000484.1 GCA_903840185.1 uncultured Lentisphaeria bacterium
CAAGTTGAGACGCTACCAAAGGTTTTCCTTGCCAAACTTCAGACCGAGGCCATTAATGAGTTACGCTGTTTTTTGCAGAACGAAGTAAAACTTCAGGCGCTGATTACGGACAATAATTTTATATCCCAGCCGGCGCAGGCCGGACTGCGCAGCCGCCTGGACCTGGTTGACAATCACGAATACTGGGATCACCCGACTTTTCCCGGCCGTGCCTTTTCACTGCCTAATGGTTATACTCAGCGTTCAGCGATTACCGCGATGGCTGCGGTCCCGAGGCGGATGATGCCTTCCCGTATTTTCGGCAAACCATTTGTAGTAACGGAATTCAATTACTGCCTGCCAAATTCATACCGGTCAGAGGGCGGTCCTTTAATCGGCGCTTATGCCGGATTGCAGGACTGGGACGGATTATACCGTTTCGCCTGGGCGCACAGCCGGGATAAAGTCATATCCGCAGCACCTGCGTCCGGCTTTGATACGGCTCTCGACCCGCTGAATCAACTGGCCGACCGGCTGGCTGTCCTGCTGTTTCTGCGCGGCGATATTGCTCCGGCAAAACAGGCTTATGCCTGGGAATGTCCCGACCTGCCGGGAGAGATTGATATTAAAGCCGGTATTCCATCCGAGTTCCCGGATGCTTTTTCCATTCTGGGGTTGACTTCAAGAATCGGCAGTACCGTCAAGGGGCTGCCGCTGGATGCGGCAATCCGGCGTGTTCCCGTCGATCCTGCAATATGGAATGGAACCAGACCGCTGCCGCCGGAGTTCCGGAGCGAGGCGAATAAAGCGGTCAGCGATACCGGCGAGATTACGCTGGATGCAGCCGGACGGACGTTGCGGGTAGTCACTCCGCGTACCGAAGCGCTGGTAATTAACGGCGGTTCGCTCAAAGGATCGGTTCTGGAAGTGAATAATGCCACAGGGTTTCAAACGGTGGCGGTTTCCGCGCTTGATGATCTGCCTCTTGCGGCCAGTCGCAAAATAATCGGTTTCCAGCTTACCGATGTGCTGAATTCCAGGATGAAATTCGGCAACCGCGCACACACAAGACTGGAACAGTGGGGAGAACTGCCGCTGCTGCTCAGAGCGGGCAGGGCCGACCTCTGCTTGAACCTCAATGGTGCCGGAGGGTACCGGGTTACTGCGCTGGCATTGGACGGAACGGAAAAACAGGATGTTCCCGTCAGCTATAGCGCCGGCGTGTTGCGTTTCTCTGCCGATACCAGTTTGTATGCAGGTACTATGGTTTACCTGATTCAGCCTGCCGGAGCAAAACAATAACAATCTGTATGCAATAAAATTTAATTTTTTAAGGAATAAAATAATGTATATTTCAGCAAAACAAATCGACAACGTATGTGAATACATACGTAACCATTGGGACGAAAGCGTCCACGATGACCGGAAAACACCGCCACCGGAAAATATAATTCCGCTGCCGGTTCCTCATACGGTACCATGTCTGCATGGATTTTTCCGGTTATTCTTTTACTGGGATACATATTTTACCAATGCCGGATTACTGGCCCAGGGACGCCTCGATTTAGCGCGGGGCAACTGCGAGGCGATGGCATGGCTGATTGAACGCAATGGTTTTGTACCCAATAGTACTTTTCGCAGCGACCATAACCGTTCGCAGCCGCCATATTTCAGTCTGATGGTTCGCGAGGCATATGAAATTAGCGGCGATCGTGACTGGCTGGCGAGGATGGCTTCAATGGTTAAAAAAGAATATCAGTTCTGGATGACAGCGCGCTTTTCTCCGCTTGGTCTGAACCGTCACGGCGAACATGCGGAACGTGTTTTTCTGCTGCGGTTTTATAATGGACTGCTGCATGACCGTCTCGGACTGCCGCTGGATATTGCCGACAGCGGGAAGATTGAGCTGTCGCGGCGGTATTTGGCCGAAGCGGAAACCGGCTGGGATTTTAATCCGCGTTTCGAGCAGCGCTGCCCGGATTTCTGTCCGGTTGATTTGAATACCAACTTATGGCGTTATGAAAAGGATCTGGCTTTCTATGCCCGTGAAACCGGATCGGGCGATGCCGGATATTACGAAGATGCGGCCGCCCGGCGTCAGGAATTAATGCGCCGTTACATGTGGGATGAAAGTCGCGGCTTGTTCATGGATTATGACTACGTGAACATGAAGACAGGCACAACTGCCAGTCTCGCATCATTTCATCCTTTGTGGCTGGGACTGGCGAATGATCGCGAAGCCGGTATGACTGCGGCCGGTCTGCCGCTTTTTGAACACGCACACGGCTTGGCAGTATGCGAAAAAATCGAGTCTCCGGTATACTACCAGTGGGGGTATCCGAACGGCTGGCCGCCGTTGACGATGACGGTGGTGCAAAGCTTAATGCACTCTGGCCGCACTGACGACGCCAGACGGATTGCCGGAAAATATATTGCCTGGGCGACTCGCTATTTTGAAAGTACCGGACAACTCTGGGAAAAATTCGATGCAGTTACCGGAACGCTTGCCGGAGGAGAGTATGAGGCGCAACCCATGATGGGCTGGAGTGCCGGAGTATTCGTTAAAATGGCGGAAATATGGCAGTCCGGAAACAATAGCAAACAATAGGGAAATGAGTGTAAAATGAAAAGATTTGTGCCGTTTTTATCCATATTGTTTATCACAATTATTTTATTTGGCGGATCAATAATAGAAGCACAAACTGTATTGGCGGAATGGAATGGCGCAGAGTCAAAAAATATTCCCCGCAATGCCGGATTTCATGTGGACGGCAGTTCTGGAGCGAAAGCAGCGCTGCTGTACGACAACACAACGGTTTCTCCCGGCGGTTCCGGTGCTTTGAAAATTGAAATCAACGCTTTGGCATCAACGCCGGTCAGCCATAACATTCAAATGTGGTTTATGTATCCAAAAGGCGTTGAATCCGGCAGAAACTATCGCATTTCGCTTCTCATCAAAGCCAGCCGGAATATTTGTATAAAGCCCCGGATTATTCAGGATGGAGGCGGCTATGCCGTTATCGGCGAACCTGGCGAAACAGAAGTTGCGCTTAGTCAGGAATGGAAGAATCTCGTTTTCGAATTTGTCGCCAATGAAGGTTTTAAGGAAAAGCCGGTACGGGTGGCGTCGCTTGGCGGACTCGGGTTGCTTGAACCCGGAACTGTCATCGATATTGCCTGCTGGAAATTTGAGCTGACTGCAAATCAAAAATCTTCTGCAACGCCTGCCGTTTCCGCAAAGGCTGCTCCATTCACCCTGACCTCCAGCCAGTTTGTCCAATGGTATCAATTGGGAGAGAATGTAAAATTTACGTTGAAAAAAGGCGGCGTTCCCGCCACGATGCAAACGCTAACCGGAAGGATCTGCGATGTAAAAGGCAGGACGGTGGATACAATCACCGTGAATAATGAAACATTTCTTGCTTCCGGCTGGAACTGGAAACCAGCGCTGCCGGGATACTACGAAATTATTTTTGAATACCGCGATACGGAATCTCCCGTTCCTGTGATTCTAACCGAATCATATACTATGACAATTCCGAAAACGGAAACAGTTGTTAATTTTCCCCGCGACCGTTTCTCAATTGCGGTAGCGCCGTCCGCGCCGCGTCAGCCATCGCAACGTTGTCCGCGTTTTGGCTTCAGCACCTTTGGCGAATGGGGGGCCTTACGTATGGCTAATCTGATCGGATTTGATTTTGTGCGCCTTTTCATCCCATGGGGCACCAAGGACATGAATGCTGAAAAGGCGGTTGAAACGGCCAAAGGTCAATACCATTGGACAGAACTTGATGCTCAAATTGCCGCCGCCACTGATTGCGGCTTTGATATCGTCGGGACGATCATGGGCACCCCGCTCTGGGCGTCATCCCGTCCGGAAGAGACCAGCAGGCATGTGCATGTGCCGGGCTGGTCATCCTATGCACCAAAGAACATTGACGACTTCGGTGATTTCAGTCGTGCTCTGGCTACACGTTACGGCAGGACTGTCCATACCTGGGAAATATGGAACGAGCCGCATCTGCCTGGATATAGCTGTTACTGGCTGGACACCCCGGAAAAATTTGTCAGCCTGATGAAATCCGGTTATCAATCAATCAAAGCGGTACAGCCGGATGCGACTGTATGGTACGGCGGACTGGTTGGTGTCAAATCCATTGCCTTCTATAAAGAAACACTGCGTCTGGGCGCAGGCCGCTGGTTCGATAAACTGGCTCTGCATGGCGGGATGGTCAATGCCGGCCGCTTCAACAAGTTGAACGCCGATTACGGGGTTCCGGCCAAGCCGTGGGTAAATTCCGAAGATCACGCCATTTTGAAAGGAAACGGCAGCGGACCGTATGTTGCTACGGAGGCTAACATCGCCAAGGAGTTGATTTACGATTTTCTGTATCAGATGAAGCACGGCGCGGAAAGAATCTCGCTGTTCGAAATGCGCAGCCTGGTGGATCGTGAAGTGATTCCATATTCGGAAAAAGCCGGAGTTATGTGGCATTGCGCCGGACTTTTCCGCCAGCGTCCGCGTTACGAACCCAGATATGTGGCCGTCGTAGCCCGCACTTTTCTTGATCAACTGGAAAAAGATGCTGCATATCAGAACGAATGTATCTCCGGAGTACAGAAATCAGTGTTGCTGCGCAACGGCGGCGGCTTTCTTCTCGTGACATGGAACGATGGAAACATTCCGATAGCAATGGCTCCTGAACTGGTGGCGATGCTCATGCCGTCGTCCAGAATGGTGGATGCCGAAGGACGGAATGTTTCACTGGATACTTTATTGGAACCGGGAATTTTGTATTTTATTCCGGGAGTCAACGCAGAAAAAATGCCCGACCGCAAAGCGGAGGTGCTGATTTCTGAAAATGACAAAAAACAGCGCACGCTTGGTCTTGTCAAAGGACACGGTAATCGCGGACCGCTGTTCCAATCGGTCAACGGCATGGTCAGTGATCAAGCATTCTGGAACACCTTGAACTGGAATTGGGTTTCAATTATAGATCAGACGACTGTGCCGCATGATTTCCGGGCACGCTTTGCCATAGGCGTCACTAATACTGGTTTTGACCTGGCCGTCGCGGTGGATGACGCCGTCTTTTTCCAGAAAGAATCAAATGGACAGTACTGGAATGGTGACAGTGTGCAATTTGCTATCGATACCATGGGGACGGGCTTCCCGGGGGATCAAGTGGAGTTTGTTGCCGCCCTGACTCCTTCCGGGCCGGTTCTCATAAAAAATATGGCCGCCCGTCTCGGCGGCGCTCTTCCCGACCGCTTTACTCCGGGAGGTCAACCGCTGAAATACGGCAGCATCGCCGCGGAGCACCGGAACAATCATATCCTGTACAAGATGCATATCGATTGGACGGAATGTTATCCGTTCATTTTTGACGCCGCACGCCCTGTGCGCTTTTCTGTTCTGGTCAACAACAATGACGGGAAAGGCAGAGCCGGATATCTGGAATGGGCTGGCGGCATTGGCGGAAAGGACAAAGATCCTGCAATGTACGGCAATGTAACATGCGATAAATAAGGATTTAGAATAAAATGAAAAAGAGTTTTTTTAGTGAATCAGGATTATTCGTCACCGGGGTGAATTACTGGGCGTCACATGCGGCAACTGAAATGTGGTCGAAATGGGACGAATCCGTCGTGGATAAGGATTTGGCGATTCTATCAGCTCACGGCGCCAGGGTGATCCGGGTGTTTCCGCTATGGCCGGATTTTCAGCCGATCAGCCGTCTTTACAAAGCTGACGGTACGCCGGTGGAATATCGCTTCGGCGAAGATGAATTACCTGATACCGCGGCTGGCCGCGCCGGTGTCAGTGAAGTTATGATGACGAGATTCGAACGTTTCGCCGATCTGGCCGCCAAACACAATATTTCAATAATCGTGGCGCTGATAACCGGACAAATGACGAATCGGCTGTTCATGCCGCCGGGACTGACCGGAATGAACCCTGTCAATAATCCGGAGGCGCTGATCTGGGAAGTGCGGTTCGTCAAGTATTTCGTTTCCCGGATGAAGAATCATTCCGCCATCGCGGCCTGGAATTTTGGTAATGAAAGCAACTATTTCGGCAAGGCGGACAGTGCCGCCGAGGCTTCAACCTGGATGTCGCTGATCGCCGATGCCATCCGGGTTTCCGATTCAGAGCATCCGTTGATTTCCGGCATGGACGGCAACAGCATTGCCGGCGAGAAATGGTCTGTACAAAGCCAGGCGGAGCATTGCGACATTCTCACTGCTCATTATTACGTCATGTGGAAATCGGCATTCAGTGACCCGTTTAACACCTTCAAATCCACGATGTATCCTGTTGGCCTGAATAAAATCTATGCCGATGTTTCAGGTCTTCCATGCTTCATGGAGGAGATCGGTTCGTGGCGGCCGATGATGGGCAACTTCGAGACCCATGTCGCCTATCTGCGCAACGTCTACTGGAACCTCTGGGCCAATAACGGCGGCGGGCTGCTCTGGTGGTGCGGATTCGATCAGGATCATTTGCGCATACCTCCATACGACTGGGACTTTCCCGGACTGGAACATGGCATGTTCGGAAAGGATTATGCGGTCCGCCCGACAGGACTGGAGATGCGGAAATTCCGGGATTTTCTCGACGGTCTGCCGTTCCGGCAGCTGCAGCCTGCTGCACCGGACGCCGTTTGCATCCTGGGTGATGAACGGCAGCGGCATCTGGACGTTGGTGTTGCGGCGTTCATTCTGGCGAAACAGGCCGGTTTCGAACTGGAATTTCAGCACGCCCGTCAGCCGTTGAAAAAAGCTGATCTTTACCTGCTGCCGTCAGCCTGCGGCAAGTGCGGCATGTCCGGTAAAAACTGGGAGGAATTGCGGGAACGGGTCAAGGCTGGAGCGACATTGTATCTGTCTATGGACGAAATGTACATAGATCATTTCAATGAAGTTTTCGGCGCTGAATTGCAGTTGCGTTATGACACCGCTTCCGGTTCGAAATACATCTTTGAACTGGATGGCGAGACCGTCCAGATTGAATTGCCGGTAAAAGCTGTTCACGAAATGAAATCGCTGGGGGCAGAGACCCTGGGCCGTGGAAACGACGGCAAAGCGGCATTCTTTGCCACGACATATGGTAAAGGCAAAGTCTACCTGCTGAATTTTCCGCTTGAGCAGCTGATGATGGACCAGCCATCCGCTTTCCTGAATCCGGCCAGTTCTGACGCCTGGAAATTGTATCGCAATATCGCCGCAGCGCAATTACAGAAGAAAATATTGCGCAAAGATCATCCGGCATTAAGTGTTACCGAACATTACCAGTCTGATACTGAACTCATCTGTGTGGTGGTGAACAACAGTCCGGTAACAGTTGCCGGCAAGCTGGCGGCAGCAGAAAAATGGCAACTGTCCGTGCAGTACGGAGAAGATGCCGCCGCAGTATTTCAGAAGAACGTTATCGATTTAAATATTCAGGGCAATTCAGGAACAGTTTTAGTGATGAAGAAAATATAATATAGGAGCTGTCAAGAAATAAACTTGACAAGTCTCGCGAAATATCCCGAAGAGATTTTGTGAATTGCCGGCAAGGCGCATACCTGAAGGTATGTAACGAACCGGCAAACACAAAAGTATTCGGGAGAAGCGCGAAGAGGAAAAGGTTATTTCTTTACGGCTCCATAGCAACGATTGTTTATATTATGGAATCAAATTTAGTTATAAAGGATACGTAATGCAGACACTGTCAAAAGCGCAGGCTATTCATCCGTTCAAATTCAAATCCAACCGGATAAAGCGCTTGTATCAGGGCGGCAGCGGTATTAACCGTCTGCGCATGGAAAGTGCCGTGCTCGACACCAATTTTCCGGAAGACTGGATTGCATCCTGCGTTGAGGCTAACAGCAGGGAATTCGTGGCTTCAGGGTATGGCTTGAGCACCTGCGAATACGACGGACGGGAATATTTATTCCCGCAACTCCTGCAGGAACGTCCGGAAGCGATGTCGGGCGCGGAACACGTTACCCGTTACGGTCCGACGCCCGGTGTTCTGACTAAATTGCTTGATTCCGCGGTACTGTTGCCGCTTCAGGTTCATCCTGACTGCGATTGCTCCAGCCGTTATTTTGATTCAGAGTACGGCAAGACTGAGGCCTGGATAATTTTGGAGACTCGCGAGATTAACGGCGAAAAACCTTACCTGCTGCTAGGCTTTAATGATCGCCTCAATCCGGAAATATTCCGTCAGGAAGTTCTGAACGGAGAATTTCATGAAGGGTTGTCAATGTTGCATAAAATTGAGGTGAAGCCTGGAGATGTATTTGTCGTATACGGACGAATGCCGCACGCTATCGGACCGGGAATTACCATGGTTGAAGTGATGGAGCCTACCGATTATGTCATTATTCCGGAAAAAAACTGTTTTGGCAAGTTGTTGACTCCTGAAAAGCGTTTTGCCGGCCTTACGCCGGAGGCGGCGCTTGATATCTTCGATTATACTGTCTACTCGCGGGAGGAAATAGTTGCACGTTGTGCTCAGAGCGCGGAAATAATTGAAGAAAAAGAAACCGGAATTCTGCGCCGCCTTATTGCCAGGCGTAAAGTGAAATTTTTTGAAGTTCAAGAACTGAGCATTGCCGGTAAATGGGATTTTAATCTGCAGGAGAAAACATTCCGTATCGGCATTGTGGTCAAAGGAGAAATTGAAGTAGTTTCCGGTGATAGAAAATTATCAATTAAAACCGGAGAAAGTTTCTTTCTCCCTTTTGCACTGAATGAATGTGTTCTCACCGGCAGCGCCAGGGTTATTATTGTGTTGCCGCCGGCTGATAAAAGAGATGATCCTAAAAAAAGCAGTTGAACCTTAATTTTAGTTCTATATCTGTTTTAAATAGAAGCATTATGGCAAAAAGTTTATAACGATGAAATTATCGGAAATCCTGCATTCAACCCTCCGGGTCGGCCATTGCACCATGCCTGCACTGTGATTTTGAACTTGCAGTGGTTACCACAGCGGCGCTCAAAATCACAGCACATCCACGGCACACTAACTCGACTGCTTTTTTTAGGAAAATATTTAAATCCTCAACGGAGATCTCTTGAAATTATAGAACGGGGGTTAATAAATTCTCCGTCCTGCCAGCAGCAAACAAGGCGGCGGTTTCATCCGGTCAGATCATGGAAAGCTGTTCGCGGTAAACTTTAGGGCTTACGCCTGTAGTGCGGCGGATCAGACGGCAGAAGTAGCCGCGGTGCGGAATACCGACCATTTCGCCGATTTCATAAACCGGATAATCTGTTTCACGCAGTAGCGATAATGCCCGCTGGAGCCGCAACTGCATCAGATATTCTCCCGGCGAAACCAGCATCCGCTCTTTGAAGAGACGGGTCAGGGTCGTGCGATGAATCTTGAGCTGGTCGGACAGTTCATTGATATTTACTGTTGGATTTGAATAATTCTCCTGAACCAGATTAATGAATCTGCTCACAATCTGACCGCATGAGGTATTGGAATCGTCCCGGCTTCCCGCCAGAGCAAGAATGTCGGCGGCAATACTCAACATTTTGCGCTGACTGTACGGGCTCATCTCCCGCATCAGTGTTTCAAGTTGCAGAAAAAGATCTACCGGACAGGTGCCGGCCTGCATCGCCTCGCGCGGATAACCGTAGCCTTGCATGAATGCCGCCGCCATCGGTCCGTCAAGCGTGAACCAGTGATAAGCCCAGACATGACTCAACGACGTATGAAAATGATCTTCGCCGGGCAGATGATAGATGAATTCATTGCGGTGAAGAACATGAGTGGAATTGCCTATGCGGATTTCGCCTTCGCCTTTTACTCCCCAGAATATTTGTACAAATTTCTTGGTTTCAGCGGGGAAAAACTCAGTCCAGTCATTGTCTGCCTCGTTGTATCCAACCGACCTCACATAAAGCGGCAGCGGCAGCGGCGGCAGTTTATTCGGATCTGTTCTGCTGATGACTCTTCTCATCTTTGCTTGTCTCGCTTTGCTTAGGAGCTGTCAAGAAATAAACCTGACAAGTCTCGCGAAATATCCCGAAGAGATTTTGGGAATTGCCGGAGAGGCGCATACCTGAAGGTATGTAA
>CAIMFA010000485.1 GCA_903840185.1 uncultured Lentisphaeria bacterium
CCCCAGACACATGGATTATGATTCCATTGCTCTAACCAGCTGAGCTAAGCCGCCACCAGTAACAGGCACATACATTAACATTTAATGCTTAAGATGCAAATGAATTACCTGTAAAAACGAGGAAAATTTTTCAAAAAAAGAAAAATCATTTCCGAATTCAAAAATCAGCGTTTAGCCTTGTTGAAAGTCTTAAGACTGATCAGCAGATCCGATGCCTTCATCACGCATGAATCCTCGGCAAAAGCGCTTTGCTCTTTCGATGGATTTGCGGACGCCGGAGAGACCGCGTCAATAACCGGTTTAACCGGACCGTCAGGCATCTCTTTATAAGCATCCGTAATTTGCGGAACGAGCAGCGTTGAGTTGTCCGGCAGTTTTATTATTTCCGGTTTGAACGGCATGCCTGCGGAAGGAACGCCGAGCGTGATAACGTTTTTGGATTTTTCCGCGAGCCATGTGACGACTTCCGGAGTTCCTATTGTGTTTTCACTAATCAGCACCGCGCAATCGGGCCGATTTTTTGCCGCACTCTTTTGAATGCCATTAGCCGGCATGTTGAAAAATGCGGATGCAATTCTGCCGGCATTCTGTATTTCAAAACTGCGGCAGTTACGCAAATCCAGAATAACGCCTTCCGGAACATCCGTTCCGGCTAATGATTTGCTGTAGTTCGCGATGAGTTTCGATACGGCGTCATCTGAAAGATAATCGATTCTGAAATAGATGATTCTGCCGTTTCTCAATGCAACCGGCTGAAAAATCTGGCTCTGTGAATATTTAGCGCATTCCGAGACATAATCTTTGCTGTTAGCGGGAATATAGCGCAAATCACTTCTGATTGACTTCAGTATGGCCTCAACAATCTTGTTCTTCTCGTTTTCAGTCAGACCGTTTTCCTTGACAATTTTTTTCTGTTTGAGGATTTCAAAGACATCGTGGATTTTTCGATAGAAAGGATCTATTTTCGGTGCTTCCGGCTCCATGCTTTGCAGCGAGGTTGTTTCCGGGTTTACCGCAAATAGCATTGCGGATGCGAAAACGAACAAAATTGTGTATATAGTTTTCATCAGGAAATCAGGCCTGCTTTCAACTCCTGCTGGAGTTCTTCGTCGGCTTTTATTACCTGTGCGGTTTGTTCTTTGCGGAACTCTTTGAGTTTTCTGGACAAATCCGGGCAGCTTAATGCCAGAATCGCTATTGCATACAGTGCCGCATTTTTCCCGCCTGCTTTTCCGGCGGTGACCGCGGCGACCGGGATTCCCGGAGGCATCTGGACGGTTGCCAGCAGGGCATCCAGACCGTTGAAAGGTTCTGAGGCGACGGGAAGCCCGATGACCGGCAGCGTGGTGTGGGCTGCGACAACTCCGCCCAGATGGGCGGCCATTCCAGCCGCGCAGATAATGACTTTAATTCCGGCGGATTCGGCATTGACGGCAAAATCGGCGGCTGCATCCGGAGTGCGATGAGCGGACATGACCCTGGCAGTATAGGGCACTCCGAATTGTTCGAAAGTCTGGAAAGCGCTTTTGAGAACAGGCAAATCGTTTTTGCTTCCCATCATTACAGCGACTAGCGGCTTGCAGCATTCAGTCATCAGAACATTCTCCTTTCGCAGCGTATTTGCTATAGTAATATTATAAAATACAGAAAGCCGGTATGCGATAACTTTTCGCACACCAGCTTTAATATCTCATTTCAACAAGGCTGTTGTTCAGCCTTTATGGTCGGTGGTTGCCGGTCCGGCGGAAACATTTTCAAGGCTGAAAATATCTTCCACTTGAACAGCTTCCTCTTCCGGCCCGTACTCGTAATAGAGTTTACCTTCGGCGATTTCCAGCAATGCAACGTCGAGCACATTGTCAGAGTGGCATTTGACCATTGGTCTGCCGCCAAGTGCCAGCTGTTTTGCCCGTTTTGCCGCCACGATGCTGAGCACCTTGGGGTCGACAATGATTTTCTTTGCCTTTTCGAGATAAGCGTTATTCACCTTTTTAACTCCTTGCAGGGCGGCGGGGAACCTGGATACGGTCCCCGCTGACCTTGGTTATTAGAAGTCAATGATCACGCGATGATTGTCAATAGTAGACACATCGCCGCCAACAACTTCCATGTAACATTTTTTGAAATCAGAGACTGAATCGAGAATATATCTTTCAGCCAGCACTTCGCGAGAGTTGTCCTTGAGGGCGTCTCTCAGCATGAGCAGTCCGACGAAGATATAGGTTTCCATTGTGACCAGGTTATGAGCCTGCAGGTCGTAGTATGCGCTGTCTTTTTTCTCAGTGATATACTTGATTGCATCGAGCTGCAACTTATGCATTTCACTGATTTTATCCTTGAGCCTGAGCAGTTTACCATCATAGGGCAGGGCCATGAATTCCTTGATCCGTTCTTCATTGGCTCTGGTGATCACCCCGCCGATGGCGGCGACAATCTGAAGCTGGGTGGTGCCTTCGTAGATGTTGGTGATGCGGGCGTCACGATAATAGCGCTCGACATTAAAGTCCTTCATATAGCCGGTGCCGCCATGAATCTGGATGGCATCGTAGGAAACTTCATTGGCGGTTTCGGTTGAAAGCGCTTTACTCATCGGGGTGAGAACTCCGGCAACGCGGTTGTAATACTTGGCCTTGTCGCGGATTTCCTGAGTGAGTTCTTTTTCTGAAAGCGTTTCCATCAGGTGATTGTAACCGCTGCGCAGGTCAACCGCACGGGTGGTTTCGTAGAGGAGCGCCCTTGCCGCCAGAACTTTCATTTTCATTCTGGTCAGCATGTCATAGACCGCCGGGAACTGGTCAATGCTGCGTTTGAACTGTTCGCGCTCGGAAGCGTATTTACGCGCCTCTCTGAACGAGGCTTCGGCAATGCCGAGCGCCTGGGCGCTGATCGCCACACGGGCGCCGTTCATCAGCGACATGACATATCTGGTCAGGCCGCGGCGGCGCTGTCCGCAGAGCAGGGCGGGAACGTCATTGTATTGCAATTCCGCAGTGGCAACGCCGTGGATACCGAGCTTGTGCTCGATACGTCTGACCACGAGCTGCGGACAGGCTTCGGCGATGAACATTGAAAGGCCGCGACCGTCGGATGTTCCTTCTTCGGAACGCGCCAGCACCAGATGCACTTTCGCGCAACCGTTGGTGATAAAGCGTTTCATTCCGTTCAGGTACCACTGTCCGGTTTTAGGATCCTGCCAGGCTTTCAGGCGCACAGACTGGAGGTCTGACCCGGAATCGGGTTCGGTCAAGTCCATCGAGCCGTCAACTTCGCCAGTGGCAAAACGAGGCAGGAACTGCGCTTTCTGTTCATCGGAGCCGAATTCACTGATAGTTTCGGCAATATCCTGAAGACCGAACAAATTTTGCAGGCTGGCATCGGCACGGGAGACCATTTCGGTCATCATCGTGTAGATAGTCACCGGGCAGTTAAGACCGCCGTATTGATGCGGCAGCATTACTCCCATGACGTCAGCCTGCTTGAGGTCGTTCAAGTTTTTCTGAGTAAGCGGATGATAAGTAACGGTATTGTTTTCGAAATGCGGACCTTCTTCGTCAACGGTACGTGATCTGGGGTCAATGTTATCCCCGCAGATTTCGCCGATTACGGCCAGGATCCGCTGATAGTTATCGAGCGCGTCAGCATAATTCTTTGGCGCGTGATCGAATTTTTCCGCTTCTGAATAGTTTTTTTCACGAAGCCCTACGGCTTCAGCGAGGTCCAGGTTCTTAAGAGTGAACTGGAGGTCCTTATTGTCAGTATAAAAATTGGCCATGGTATGCGTCCCCCCTTAGACCTTTGCCTTGTAGGCTTTAATCATTTTCGGAATAACATCGTTCAGCTCACCGACAATCCCGTAATGGGCGACGGAAAAGATCGGAGCTCCGGGATCGGTATTAATGGCAATGATCTTTTTGCTGTCATCCATTCCAGCGCGGTGCTGAATAGAACCGCTGATGCCGCAGGCGATGTACAATTTCGGACGAACGGTTACCCCGGTCTGTCCGACCTGATGATCATGATCTATCCAGCCGGCGTCAACCGCGGCGCGTGATGCTCCGACTTCGCCGCCGAGAGCTTCGGCCAAAGCATAAATCAATTTGAAGTTTTCCTTGCTGCCAACTCCGTAGCCGCCTGCTACAATGACTTGAGCACCCTTCAAATTAATTTCTTTTTCTTCTCTGACTCTCTCCATGACTTTGACAATCGCATCGTCATCGGAAAGTGCCGGAGTGACTTTAACCAGTGTGCCCTTGCGGGTTTTATCCGGTTCATCCATCTTCATGACGCCTTCGCGGACGGTGACCATCTGCGGATCGTCCCAGGTATTGACGATGGTCGCGATGATATTGCCGCCGAATGCGGGACGAATCTGCATGAGCTTGTTTTTGTAGAACTGCTTGTTGACCTTGTCATCGAAGTCATCGATTTGAAGATCGGTGCAGTCGGCGGTAAGCCCGGCGAGCTTTTCAGAAGCCACGCGGGGGCCGAGTTCACGGCCTTTCAAGGTCGCGCCGAACAGCAGAATGTTCGGTTTGTGTTCTTTGATCAGGTCAATCAATACCTTGGCATACGGCAGCACGGTAAACGGTTCCAGGCGTTTGTCTTCCGCCAGGAAAACGGTATCGCAACCGTAATGATAAAGCGTGTCAACGCATTTGCCGACGTTGTCGCCAAGCAGCACGGCTTCGGTTTTGATGCCGAGGCGTTTGGCAAGTTCGCGGCCTTTGCACACGAGCTCAAGGCTGACATCAGCAATGACGCCGCCTTCCTGCTCTATAAATATCCATACATTTCCGATTTTTTCAGACATATCAATCACCCCAGTGTATGATCATCAATAAGTTCGTGGACCAGATTCTTGATGCCCTCTTCAGACGGCTCGATCTTTTTGGTATCGGTGGCGGTCAGAACGACACTCATGATGTTCTTGACCTTAGTCGGCGATCCGGCAAGACCGGTACGCCCCTTGTCGGCTCCGACGTCATCAGCGCTCCATTCGTAGATCAGAAGACCTTTCTGTTTCAGGACTTCCTCCTCGACGGCAAGCTGTTCGGCGTCTGTATAATTGGCATTGGCATGATCTTTAGCCAGCTCAGAACGGGTCCTGGCATTCTTATATTTCATGATCTTGCGGGCGGCCTGGGGACGCGGTACATTGGAATCAATGACTGTCAGCAGGGCAGGCAGCGGGGACTCCAGAATTTCATAGCCGCCTTCGATTGCGCGTTTGGCAACTATTTTTTTCTTGTCCAGCTTGATCACTTCTTCAATATAGCAGATCTGCGGGATCTTGAGCTTTTCGGCAAGCTGGGGGCCAACTTGAGCGGTATCACCGTCAATAGCCTGTCTGCCGCAAAGAATCAGGTCAAATTTCCCGATCTTGCTGGCACAGCAGCTCAACGCATAACTGGTAGCCAGAGTATCGGCACCGGCAAAGCTTCTGTCAGTAAGCAGGACACATTCGTCCGCGCCCCGGTAAAGAGATGAGCGCAATACTTCGGCTGCATTCGGCGGTCCCATAGTTCCGACGACGACTTTAGCACCATAACGGTCCTTCAGTTGCAACGCGAGTTCCAGCGCATTCAAGTCTTCCGGATTAAAGATCGCCGGGAGAGCGCTACGGTTCACAGTCCCATCCGGCTTCATTGCCTCGCCGGTGATGTTCTGGGTATCCGGAACCTGTTTTACAAACACGATAACAGTGTAACTCACAGTTTAGACTCCCTTTTTTTGTTAATCGTTAAAATGTTGTATAGAATCCTCACATAAAACAAAGTGGAAGCTAATATAGCACAAACAGTTAAAAATAATAGCCGGAGAAAATATTTTTTTGGATTAAATCAATGGTTTAATAGCCATTTTTAATGATTCGAAATAACTTTTTCGCTGATGTATGATGCCGGTACCTGAATTCGGGTTTTATCGGATACAGCAGGACGGGTTTTGAAAATATAAAGATCCAGCAGCATTTTGATTTTGGCCAGTTTTTCACGAATTTCAACACCAATCCGTGATACGAATAAATCAGGCGTCACGGCATTGAATGCCACAGTGTCCAGACCGTAATATATGGATATATACTGGGCACGCGCATTGTGATCCTCCTGAGAGACAATGGTAAACTTTTTCAAGCCGAATAATTCCCTGGCCCGGACAATCGAGTCGAGGGTGCGATGTCCATCCGGATCAGCCATGATTACATTGTCAGGAATGCCGCGTTTGCGCAATGCATTTCTCATATCCGCGGTTTCATCATAATTCACTTTGGGTCTGGCCGCGCCGCTGACCAGCAGGTATTTAACTTTACCTTTCTTATATAAATTAACTGCTGCTTCAATCCGGCAGTTAAAGTATTCATTCGGGAGTTTATGGTCGGTTCGGGAAGTACCAAGAACCAGCGCAACGTCATTGTATGGAATTGATTCAACCGAATTATAAAGGAACGGTCCGGTTTTGCTGTTTATATGCAATGAACACAGCATGATAATTGAGATTACTGCCGCAATTATTCCCGCAGAGCTGAAGAAAATCCTTTTTTCCAATAACGAACTTTTTTTCAATTTAAAATGCAAAGTATATACCTTCTTATTTAAAAGCCTGAAATGATTTTATCTTTGATGCAGTCCG
>CAIMFA010000486.1 GCA_903840185.1 uncultured Lentisphaeria bacterium
AGATTTGAGAAAAAGTCCGCCAATTATGAGGCGCTGCTTCATTTGACAGCATCCATGATAATATATAGAAAACTAGGAGTTATTTACGGATAAGCTCTAAGTCCAGCGCCAGTGACACCCCCACTTTGCAGCGCAGCGACGGCTCCTGGGTCAAATTCCGGATGGGGCCTTATGACGGGCATTCCGACGGCATGAGCAAGGCCAACTGGATGATCAGCTTTTTAAGCGGAGCCAAGGCGGCTGGACAGGATTACGGCATTTACGGGGCACCGCGTCCGGACAGCGTTAATTCGCTTACCCCGCTCGGGGAAGCGCTGTTAAGCGTCAGTAAATGGACGGATAATCCGTGGACAATTGGAGAACAGCGGCGTCCGCTGGCTCTGATGCTGGATTACTATTGCGGCTGGACTCCGCCGCGACATCTCTATTCATTTGAAGAACGGGTGGTCTGGCATTGCATACCTTACGGCCCTTGTGACGAAGGCATGGACCAGGCATTTGACCTGTTCTATCCCGGTTATACCTGGGCCGGTTACTTCCGTGACGAACGCGGGTTCATTACTCCGACTCCAAATGGCGATTGCGCTGACGTGTTGCTGAATGACGCGTCTCCGGAGGTAATGAAAAAATATCCGGTTATCTGGCTGATTTCCGACGAGGACTACAGCGGAGATGAAGCGTTTCTGGAACGGCTCCGGCAGTATGTTGAAGCTGGCGGACATCTGATTTGCGGCGGGAAGCCGCTGGAAACAATCCTGGACAAGTGGTTCAATCAGAAACTCGGCAAAAGCATGGAAAGCGTGTGCTCTTTTGACGAGCGCGGTAAAACTATGCTGCGTGAAGCATATTACACGGTACGGGAACTGGAAAATGCGTCCGGATGGGATGTGCACTACCGCTCCGAAAGCGGCCTGCCGGTCATCATCGGCAATAAACTGGGACTTGGCAGAATATCCGGTTTGATGAGTACGCATGGACTTACTGACAATATTACTTCGCCTGGTTTCGACATGTGGGATTATCTCCAGTACAAGCATGACCATTCCTATGAACTTTTGAACTGTGTTAAACAGCATGTTAAAAAACTGGTAGCGGCGGCATCTCCGCTGTATATTGAAGGCAGAGATATTTACTATTCAATCAATACCGTTAAGGATGGAGAATATGTCCTCTGTCTGTATAACCCCGGACAGGAGGACTGGAATGGCGGGATTGCGGCATCCGGCGGCGGCAAACTGGTATTGACTCCGGTTGACGGACCGCTAGACTGGAAAGGAACTGTCAATGGCAACAAAGTAAATCTTTCGGCAAATGAGATGCTGATTCTTAATGCCAAAGTAAAGATGTGAAATAATGAATTTTCCTTCTGTGGCAGATTTGAACTCCGCCGGGCTGCCCGCCGGCGGTAAAACCTGGCATTGCGGAACACTGGTTTATACCCGTGCCGGACTGTTTATGCTGTTTGCTTTCATGATCTGGGGTGATTTCTGCAACACTTTGATGCAAACGGTAGTGCCCAGCATTATGCCGTTGAAAATGAAGGATCTGGGCGGTTCAAACTTCCTGATCGGGTTGTTCGCCAGTACTATTCCCGCCGGGCTGGGATTGCTGATGTGTCCATATATCAGCTTCAAAAGTGACCGTTACCGCAGCAAATGGGGACGGCGAATCCCGTTTATTCTATTCACGCTGCCGATGCTTTGTATCAGCCTTGTCTGTCTTGGCTATGGCGAGGATATTGCAACGCTGCTGTACCGCGGTTATCTGTTCCGATTCCCGCCGATGACAGTCGCGCTTGCCGCTATCGGAGTTCTATTTGTGCTGTTTATGTTTTTTGACATGTTTGTGGCGTCTGTATTCTGCGGCTTGTTCAACGATGTTGTTCCGACTGCGATTATGGGCCGTTTCATGGGTGTTATGCGGATTGTCGGCGGAATCGCCGGTTTTCTTTACAACTATTTTATTTTCAAATATGCCGAAAGCCACATGAAAGAGATTTTTATCAGCACGTCAGTATTGTATTTTGTCGGCGTCGGGATGATGTGCCTGTTTGTCAAGGAGGGAAAATACCCGGCAGTTGATGAAAAAGAGCAGAATTCATCGCGGGGAATTACCGGAATTAAAACTTATTTTCGGGAAAGTTTCTGCCATAAATTCTACTGGACGAAATTTCTTTTTACCTCAAGCAGTTTTCTGTCATGGATCGGCGTTGCGCCTTATATGATTTTCTTCTACAAAGAAATGGGATTGACTCTGGAGGATATCGGCAAGGCGACCGCCGTCCTGGCTGTTGCCGGAGTTGCAGCCGCGTATTTTGCCGCCATCTTCATTGACCGCTGGCACCCGTTGCGGATAATCACCTATTCCAGTGTTTTCGCGGTGGTGTTCGCAGTTTCAAACTGGGTGTGGCTGTTCGTCACTCTGCCGCCCGCTTCATTCTTCTGGCTTAGCTTTTTCGGTGCAGGATTAATTTCCGCTTTCCACACTATTCTGCAACAAGTTGCCAATCTGCCGATGGACATGCGGCTGCATCCCAAGTCCAGGTTTACTCAATTCTGCTCTGCACAGTCAATGATCCGTTGTATATGTACAATGGCGGCCGGAGTAACGGCTGGATTAATGTTTGACTCATTGAAGTGGCTGTTCCCAGGTTCCGAGTATACCTATCGTTTTTATTTCATTTGGGTGGCATTCTGGCTTGCTGTCGCCGCTGTATTCATCTGCAAGCTTTACCGGCAGTGGTATGCGCTGGGCGGCGATAAAGCATTCCGGCTTCCGGCGCCATGGGCGGAGTCCGGATATGAAGAGCAGGAGCATTCGCGCTATGTCGGCCCGCAGACAAAATGGTTGAAGATAACACTGGGGATATTGAATTTTTCTCTGTTACTGTCATTTCTTTATTTGATTCCGCTGACATACTGGCTTTGGCACGAAGGCTGGTCATCAGATTTCAAATGGCATCTTTTTGCGATAATTCCGGCAGCGCTGACGCTGTATGTGGTCTGGATTGTCGTTGAACGGAACATCAAGGCGGATATTGTCCGCTGCAAATCCGGGACTGTTCCACTGAACGGAATCCCGCATCATGGCGTGCTGTTTGTCAAGGCCTGCGCCATATTGCTGTTGCTGCTGCTGTGGATCGCTCAAACTATTGTCGCGGTCAAATGCGGGCTGCATGGCGGCGTACTGGTTTTCGGTATCGGCAATCTGGTTACCAATGCCCTGCTGATTACCGCCGTACTGGTATTGCGCCGGCTGGAGCGGGGATTGAACCCCATGCTGGATTATAACGGGCATGAAGAGGAAAATATTGTTCAACAGCAACCGCTTTTCGGCTGTGCTGAAGAAGCCGGAGCCGGCGGCGTATAGCGAGTGGTCCAGGCGTTTGTCAGGCTGGCATCTTGGCGATTATTCCGGTACTGCGGGTTATGTCACCTGCTGTACTGCTCCGGAGATACTTGCTGATACCATAAGTTCGATTTACCTTTTACTCCAGAAACCGTTTATCCTGATGGTGCCGACGGTAAAGAACGTAACACCGGAAATTCAACAGTTCCTTCCCATGAATAACTCAGTCTTGTTATCCATGGCCGATGAACTGCACTTGCAAACGGATGGTTAATTCAAACCAATATGCAATATCCAGAAATTTATGAAATCAGCCAATCACTGACTACTGTTTTTTCTCCGCGTCTCTGCGTGAACTGGCATTAGCTTTTACTTTGTATCAACGCGGCTGATGCCGCTCCAGGATTCGTCCGGTTCTTTGAGGAGATATTTGTCGCAGCGCTCGATGTAAAGCGTTGCGGCATGGTCTTCCGGAAAAGCTTTCAGGATAGCCTGGAACATTGCTTTCGCCTTGCTCCACTCTCTTTTTAAATATGAACTGTAGGCGGCCTGGAAATCACGGGCCAGGGTTTCCATGGCGACGGAATCCGGCGACTCCTTGTCCGCCAGCAGTTCGTAAATCACCACGCTCTGGCTTTTGCCTTTTACCGCGATCTGATCCAGGACTCTGCAGATGAAAATATTCTGCACATATCTATGGGTCGCTTTGCTGATGATGATACTGGTCTGGTAAATTTTATTCAAACCTTCCAGTCGGCTGGCCAGGTTGACCCCGTCGCCGATAACCGTGTAATTCAGCCGTTGCCTTGACCCCATATTCCCCACCACCGTGTAGCAGGAATGAAGCCCGATTCTGGTTTGGAAAGGATATTTGCCCGCTTTCAGCCACGCATCGTTTAAAGCGCCGATAGCCTTCTGGCATCTCAATGCCGCCCGGCAAGCCATCACCGCATGGTCGTCATTGGCAATCGGCGCGCCCCAGAACGCCATGACGGCGTCGCCGATGAATTTATCCAGAGTGCCTTTCTCGGACTCGATAATCTGCGTCACCTGATCAAAATAATCCGACAGCTGCATCATCAGTTCCTTAGGTGGAATGCTTTCGGAAATATCGGTAAAACCGGCGATATCGGAAAAGAACAGCGTCAACTCCCGGTCTCTGCCGCCGACCGTGACATCCTCGCCCGAAGCAATGAGTTGATTGACCAGCACGGACGGTACATAGCGCTTGAACGCTTTCAGGCTGTTTTTCATGGTTTTAACGGCTGAATCCATGGTCTGGATCTCGTGGATGTGAGATTTTATATGCGCTCTGTTCTCCAGATTGAAATTTTTCACTTCCAGAACTTCCTGCGCCAGCTTCTCAATCGGTCTTGATATCTGCCTGGCAAGCGTTATTGCCGCGGCCACCGCGATGAGCATGACCGCCAGCGATAACAGCAGCGTCATTCTCAACGTATTTTTCATCGGACCGAGAAAAACATCTTCCGGAGCGACAAACACAAACCGCCATGCCTTGCCGAACTCTTTGGGAAAGAGCGCGAAATACGCAAGGTATGATGTATTATCAGTGTCATACA
>CAIMFA010000487.1 GCA_903840185.1 uncultured Lentisphaeria bacterium
AAACCGGGAATCGCGTATTCCATGAAATGTTCTCCTGTGCGTCCCAGGCGATAGCAGGAAGTACAGAAACTTGGAATATATCCTTCATGAATCAGCTCTCCCATCACTTCATCAAGCGAACGGACATCACCAATCTGGAATTGTTCTCTCTTAAGTTCCTGCCCTGTGCGGTCTTTCTCGCTGTAACCGCCGAGTTCAAGACGGGTTCCAGCGTCAATCTGGGACACACCGAACTGCATGACTTCGCGACGGACTTCGGCAGTCTCACGGGCAGTACAGATCAACCCTGTATAGGGTACAGAAAGCCGTAGAATCGCTACCAGACGCTTGAAATCATGGTCGCTGACGAAATATTTCTGGTCAAAAGATATCCCGTGAGCAGGCCGCAGGCGCGGGAAACTGATGGTATGCGGCCCGACATTGTATATATTCTGAAGATGCAATGAATGCGTTATCAGCCCGAGGACTTCAAAGCGCCAGTCGTACAAACCGAAAAGCGCACCGATGCCCATATCGTCGCAACCGGACTCAAATGCACGGGAGAGTCCGTCCAGCCGCCACAAATAATCGCCTTTATGAGTCTGCGACGGATGACATTCCTGATAGGTGGCGTGATGATAGGTCTCCTGAAAAATCTGGTATGTGCCGATGCCTGAGTCTTTCATGGTCTTGAAACCGGCATGGTCCAGTGGCGCTGCATTAATATTGACCCGGCGGATTTCGCCTTTACCTTTCTTTACGGTATAAACCGTGCGAACGGTATCAGCCATGAATTCAGGGGTATAGTCAGGATGTTCGCCGAATACCAGGATCAGCCGTTTGTGCCCGACATCTTCAAGAGCTTCCACCTGCTGAACAGTCTCCGCAGGAGTGAGAGTTTTTCGTACCGTGGAGCGCAGACTGCGGCGGAACGCGCAGTACTTGCAGTCGTTAACACAGAAATTGCCGATATACAGCGGGGCAAAAAGTACAATGCGATTGCCGTAAACGTCTTTTTTCAACTGTATTGCGGCATTGAATATCTCCTCCACCAGTTCCGGAGATTCGGCGGCGATCAACGCAGCGGTTTCCTCAACCGTCAGCGGCTTCTTCTCCATACTTTTGGCTATAATCGCCCTTACGAGTCCGGCATCTTCACGCGTATTTGCAATAGTTGAAATTATTTTTGCGTCATCTATGAAGTCAGTACAATTCTTTGACATTGTTCTATTCAGCATTTTTCATATCCTCTATATTAAAGATAATAAAAGGTTTATTTTTCAAAGATATAACATACCACTGGAAATTAATATTTAAATATTAAAATTAAAAACTAGGTGAATATTGGAATGATTTGTTGAATAAGGAAATATTTTTGATATATTTTCAGGATGATTTATAAAACTATACAGAAAGAACAGTTAATGAAAGATTCGATAAGAGAAATATTAATTCAGATGGGGGAAGATCCTGACCGGGAAGGCTTGAAGGATACCCCGAAACGTGCCGCGGAAAGTTTTCTGTTTCTGACGCGCGGCTACCGCCAGAATCTGGATGAAGTTGTTAATAACGCATTTTTTGATGTTGAATCTGACGACATGGTCATCGTCAGGGATATCGAATTTTACAGCCTGTGCGAACACCATTTACTGCCATTTTTCGGTAAATGCCACATCGGCTACATTCCGAACGGCAAGGTATTCGGAGTAAGCAAGTTAGCCAGAATTGTAGATATGTTTTCGCGGCGACTCCAGCTTCAGGAACGGCTTACCAAGCAGATCGCGCAAACCATTAAAGACACAATCAACGCCGAAGGGGTAGGAGTTGTAATGGAAGCCCAGCATCTCTGTATGCTAATGCGCGGAGTCGAAAAGCAGAATTCCGTCATGACCACATCTTCCATGCTCGGAAGTTTCCGCAGTGAATCAGCCACCAGGAATGAATTTTTAAAATTAATCAAGTAGGATTAATAATGCGCGCGCTTGTTCAGCGAGTATCATCAGCATCTGTGACGATTGCCCATGAGACAGTCGGCCGCATCGGCACAGGCCTGGTAATTCTGCTTGGAGTCACCCATGACGACGACGAGCGGGATGTGGCGTTTCTGGCTGATAAATGTGTAAATCTGCGCATCTTCCGTGACGATGAAGACAAAATGAACCGTTCACTGCTGGATATAAAAGGTGAAGCGCTGATCGTCTCCCAGTTTACGCTTTACGGTGACGCCAGGAAAGGCAGACGTCCCAGTTTTGTTGATGCCGCCCTGCCCGTTCATGCGATTCCATTGTATGAAAAATTTATTTCCTCGGTGCAGTCTGCGGGCATCATAACCTCCAGCGGCCGTTTCGGCGCGGATATGCTGGTTGATATCAAGAACTGCGGACCGGTAACTCTGATGATTGAATCACGAAAGGCTTGAATTAATAATGACTGCGGTAAAAAAGAAGAAAATTGTAATTCTGGGATCCACCGGGTCAATCGGCGAAAATGCCGTAAAGGTGGCAAAAACACTTTCGGACCGCATTGAGGTCTGCGGTCTGGCTGCCAGAAATAATCTAAAACGGCTGGCGGAGCAGGCTGCTGAACTGAAATGTCCATACGCCGTAACCTCCGACGCATCGCGCGAGAGCGATCTGTTGAAAATGCTGCCTCCCGGTTGCGAGGGCAAAGCAGGAGAAGAATATATTCTTGAAATGGTCACCCGTCCGGAAGTAGATCTTGTGCTGTGCGCGATTGTCGGTACCGGCGGACTGCTGCCGGTACTTGAAGCTATCCGTGCAGGCAAGGAAATAGCGCTGGCCAGCAAAGAAGTTCTGGTCATGGCTGGCGATCTGGTAATGAAAGAAGCCGCCAGATACGGTGTAAGAGTCGTTCCTGTTGACAGCGAACACAGCGCAATATTTCAATGTCTTGAAGGCAAACGCAAGCAGGACGTTTCACGCCTGATCCTGACCTGCAGCGGCGGTCCCCTGCTCAATGCCTCAAGAGAGGAAATACAAAATGCAACCTATGAAAAAGCCCTGGCCCATCCGACTTGGAATATGGGGCCGAAAGTAACTATAGATTCGGCCAGCCTGATGAATAAAGCACTGGAAATAATCGAGGCGGCCTTCCTTTTCGGCATGCCGGGAGACAAGCTTGACGTGGTAATCCATCCGCAATCGGTGATTCATTCCATGGTGGAATTCATTGACGGCACAATTCTGGCGCAGATGTCAACTCCGGATATGCGTTTTCCAATTCAATTTGCCATTACTTATCCTGAAAAATACTCCGGCGGCATGAAACCGCTGGACTTTTCGATTTTTTCTCAACTAAATTTCCAGATGCCTGACCGTAAACTATTTCCGTCCCTGGATTTTGCTTACAATGCGCTGCGTGCCGGCGGCACCATGCCGGCGGTAATGAATGCAGCCAATGAAGTGGCTGTAGAGAGATTCAGAAGATGTGAAATCGGATTTACCGGCATCTGGAACATAATAGAAAAGGTGATGTCTAAGCATAGCGTGCTTGAAGAACCGGCTCTTGATGCTATTCTATCAGTTGACAAATGGGCCAGAGAAACGGCATTGACAATATAGCATTAAATTTACATGAATATTAAACTCAACGGAGAATTATGGATATAGAGAATATACTGCGCTTTATTGGAGCATTCCTGTTCATGGGTTTCTTTTTAGGATTTTGCATTTTTATCCATGAACTCGGACACTTTCTGGCAGCCAAATGGCGCGGACTGCACATTGTAGCTTTCTCGCTGGGATTCAGGAAAATATGGAGCAAGAAGATCAACGGGGTCGAATACCGGATTGGCTGGCTGCCGTTCGGCGGCTATGTTGATCTGCCTCAAATCGACACCACTTCCATCGCCAAAACGGAAGACGGGGTTGAACTGCCTCAGGCGAAACCGTTCGACAGGATGGTTACCGCGTTTTCTGGCCCGTTCTTTAATATCCTCTTCGGACTGGTACTCGGATGCGTGGTGTGGATATGGGGAATTCCGCAGGATTCTCCGAAGATGCGTTCTATAGTTGTTGATTCCGTCGATAAAGCCAGTCCGGAATATGCCGCAGGTCTCAGGGAAAATGACGCCATCGTCAAGATTAACGGCAAGAAATTTTACTGTACGTGGAATGATTTTGTTCAGAAGATTCTCTTTGCCGTTGGCAAGGTGGATTTGGAAGTTGAGCGCGGAGATGGCAAGCAAATCGTGACTTATGTACCTAAAGAAAACCCCAACAGCCCGGGAAGTTTGAAGAAAGAAAACATTGCCTGGCCGTTCTTTTCTCCGCGCATTCCAATAACACTTTTCCCTGAAAAAGACTCGCCGGCGGAAAAAGCCGGAGTCAGGGACGGGGATATTGTAATTGAAATAAACGGAGCGAAAGTATCAAGTTTTGAAGAATTCCAATATATTATTGACTTACTGGAAGACCATTCAGTAAACTTGAAAGTGAAACGCGGCGAAAATATTGTCGAAGTCAAAGACATCAAGCCCATACTGAACAAAGATGTTCCTGAAGATCAGAAAAAAATCTACCTGATAGGAATTACCTACAAAGTAAATCCCCCGCTGGAAATAATCAGTGTTGTTAAAAATTTTCCGGCTGAAAAAGCTGGAATTCTCCCCGGCGACGTGGTTCAGAAGCTGAACGGAACGCCTGTTGCCAATATCGATGATTTCAGAAAGCTGGTGGCAGGCCAGGAGGAAAAACCATTTACACTTACACTCAAACGCGGCGACAAGACTTATGAAGTAACTATTCAGTCAAAGCACATTCAACATTACACTATTGGAGTGCGAAT
The DNA here is from genome assembly GCA_903840185.1 of uncultured Lentisphaeria bacterium. Lineage (GTDB taxonomy): Bacteria > Verrucomicrobiota > Lentisphaeria > Victivallales > Victivallaceae > CAIPAT01. The sequence goes on from CAIMFA010000487.1 coordinate 4,786, forward strand.
GACTGTAATCGATTATCCGTCTCCAGTGGAGCAGTTCGTCAGGGTAATTGATCTCAGCTATAAATCACTGCGCGGAATAATTTACGGAGTTTCTCAGAAAGCCGGGCTCACTCAGGAAGGCAGTACATTGAAGTTCAGTAACCTCAGTGGTCCGATCGGATTAGGACGCACTATCTTCATTTCCGTATATTACGGATCATTTTTACTGGGGATATATTTCGTGGTTATCATTTCTTTTGCTCTGGCGATCTTCAATTTGATGCCGTTACCGGTGCTTGACGGCGGACATATGCTGCTGGCCGGAATTGAGATGACTATCCGCCGGCCGGTACCGGAAATAATTGTAAAAACATTGACCTTTTTATTCGTTTCTCTGCTCATTATGCTGATGGTATATGTAACTTTCTACGACGTAATGCGATTTGTTCCGGAAAAAGAGAATAACGGAGCGCAAGCGACTCCTCAAGCTGTAATAGCTGCGGAAAAGGATGTCTCAAAAACACAGAAAGCCAATCCTTCAGCAATTGTCAAAACAGAAGAGACAAAAGATGCCGGAAAGACGGATAACAAGACAGATAAGGCTAAATAAGCTAATTATTGGCGGCGGCGCTCCGGTCCCGATACAATCCATGACCAACACCGACACCAGGGATGCGGCCGCCACCCTCAGTCAAATCAAATCTCTGGCTGCTGCGGGGTGTGAGATTATCCGCGTGGCCATTCCAGATAATCAAGCCGTTGATGCACTGCCCGATATTATCACCGGCAGCCCGATTCCCGTTATCGGTGACATTCATTTTGACTACCGGTTGGCGCTGGGGGCAATCAAGGCAGGTATTCACGGAATCCGGATCAATCCGGGCAATATCGGCGACGAAGAAAAGGTTCGAATGGTTGCTGAGAAAGCTGGTGAAACAGGGATTCCAATCCGGATCGGTGCAAACTCCGGCAGTATCAACGCAGACTTTATGGAAGAAAAATTACGCAAAGGCTTATCGCGGGAAGAAACTTTATGTGAAGCGCTGGTGGACAGCGCACTTGAGCAATGCGCGATATTAGAGAAATACAGGTTCCGTAACATCAAAGTCTCACTAAAAGCATCCGATGTTCCAGTAACAGTCGCTGCCTACCGTCATTTTTCAGCAATTTCTGATTATCCGCTGCATATCGGCGTCACCGAAGCTGGAACCGCGGGACGTGGAATCGTCAAATCTTCAGTTGGAATCGGTACACTGTTGCTGGAGGGGATCGGCGACACGCTCCGTGTCAGCCTCACCGCCGACCCGCTGGAAGAAATCATAACTGCCATCAGGATTCTGGAAAGCTGCGGGTTGCGCGCAGCGGAACCAGACATTGTATCCTGCCCAACTTGCGGCAGAACTGAAATTGACCTGATTCAACTGGCGGAAAAAGTTGAGAAGCTGGTTTCCGATATTAAAAATTCAGGGAAGAAGATAAAACTGAATAAGATTGCAGTTATGGGTTGTGTGGTCAATGGCCCCGGCGAAGCCAAAGACGCCGATCTGGGAATTGCCGGCGGGAAAAAGCAAATCATGCTGTTTAAACACGGCAAAATCATCGGCACATTTCCCGAAACAACAGGCTTTGAACGGTTTAAAGAAGAACTTATCGGCAGCACGGAATAACCGCGCATTCCTATTTGTCTTGCCCCATTATTTTTACATTTTACACCCAGCATAATTGAGCAAAAAAATATCCATTAGTTCCACGATTATTTGAATTGTGTACTAACACAGTAAGGAAAATTGAAATGCTCACTTATCGGTGTATATTACAATTGTATAGAAATTGAATTTGAAATTGCATAAATAATTTGTACCAGAAAAATCAGAGGGCGTTACTTGCGAAATGTAAGTGACGGGGCGGCGCTTTAGGTAAAAAACAGTAATAAATGTAAATCCGCAAAATATTAAGAGCCGGAAAACATGAAAAACAAATTGCAAAACAGCAGAGTGCTTGTAACTGGTGGCGCTGGTTTTATCGGCTCCAATCTTATTGAAAACCTTCTGGGACAAAACAACGAAGTGATTTGTCTAGATAATTTTGCTACCGGCAAAAGAGAGAATATTGCGGAATTCTTTAAGAATAAACATTTCAAGCTGATTGAAGGCGATATCCGCAGTCTTGACGTATGCAGACAGGCGTGCGACGGGGTGGATTATGTATTGCATCAGGCGGCTCTCTGTTCAGTTCCGCGCTCGATTAAAGATCCCGTCACATCTGTAGAAGTAAATATAATGGGGGCGTTGAATGTGCTGGTTGCAGCGCGCGACGCAAAAGTTAAACGTTTTGTTTATGCCGCAAGCAGTTCAACTTACGGGGACAGCCAATCACTGCCGAAAGTCGAAGATAAGATTGGCAAACCGCTTTCGCCATACGCAATAACCAAATATGTAAACGAACTGTTCGCAGATAATTTTTCCAGACTTTACGGCATTAAGACTGTCGGACTGCGGTATTTCAATGTATATGGCAAACGCCAGGATCCTCTAGGAGCCTACTCCGCAGTCGTTCCAAAGTTTTTCGTTTCACTGATAAAGCATGAAAGCCCGGTAATCAATGGCGATGGCTCTTATTCCCGCGATTTCACCTATGTTGCTGATGTTGTACAAGCTAATCAGCTTGCGGCACTGGCAGATGCTCAGGAGGCTGTAAACACCGTCTATAATATTGCCTATGGTGCCAGAACAACTCTAAAAGAGTTGTTTCTTTCAATAAGAGCTAATTTGTCCAGACATGACGCGGCAATTTTCCAAATAGAACCTGTTTACGGCGCTGAGCGGGTTGGCGATATTCCGCATTCGCTGGCAAATACAGACAAAGCCCGTACTCTGTTAGGCTATGAGCCCAAATTCGATATTAACGCCGGTCTTGCTGAAGCCGCCGACTGGTACTGGCAGAATT
>CAIMFA010000488.1 GCA_903840185.1 uncultured Lentisphaeria bacterium
CACCGGCGGCCCGCCGGGCGTGATCCAACGGCGAGGCGTTGGTCGCCAAAGGCGAAATGAATAAAGCCGCTCAGGCGACCGGCGCTCCCGGGTTTAGCTTCATTAACATCATGCCCTTCATGGTGAAGTGCATTTGTATTTCCTCCGTGTGCTCTGCGTCCTCTGTGGTAAAACTGTATTGGCTTTTTTCGTGAATTTTCGTGCTTTTCGTGGTTAAGGTGTATTTTTTGGTTGCGGCTATGCCGCGCTAGGCACTCTGTGGTAAAAATAATTTTGGGATACAATCTAAAGCCGGTCAGACGACCGGCGCCCTCAGGTTTTACTTCATTACCTTCATGCACTTCATGGTAAAGCGTATTTGTCTCTTTTCGTCTGGTTCGGGGTGATGATATTATAATGCCAGGCGGGGCAAATCGCTTTCCGTTTTTTTCCGGTAAATATTTTGTTAAAAAAGCGCTATCCAAGGGTTGAATTTATGATTAAAATGGATAGACTGAAAGAGTGAAATTATATAAGATAAGACAGAAGTCAGGAGTCAGGAGTCAGGAGTCAGAATAAGACTGAAGACTGGAGACGGAAGACGGATAGTGAGAAGTCAGGGAACAGAAGAATTGGAACATTGTTTACCACAGAGCGCACGGAGAGCAGAGAGAGAAGATTGAGGGACAGAAGACAGAATGAACAGCCGTGGGGAGAATATCCAATATCCAACACGGAATATCCAATGTCCAAGTGGAACAGCCGGGAGTCAGGAGTGACTGGTGACTGGTGAAGAAGTATAAAGATAAAAGTAAAAAAATCTTTGTGTCTTTGTGCCTTTGTGGTTAAAAAAGAGAGTTTTAAAGAACTGGACAGAATAAAAGCGAGGGTCTGAATGGCTGCTGATTTTGTACATCTGCATTTACATACGCACTACAGCCTGCTGGACGGGGCCTGCACTCCGGCCGGGCTGCTGGAAATGGCTAAACTTTACAATATGCCGGCCGTGTCCATGACCGATCACGGTTTCATGGGCGGCGCGCTGGATATGTATAAGACTTTTAAAGATACCGGGGTCAAGCCGATCATCGGCTGCGAAGCCTATGTGGCGCCGGGGTCGCGCCTGGATAAAACTCAAAATCACCCGGATTTCCGCGGCTACCATCTGGTGCTGCTGGCAAAAGACATCACCGGTTATCACAGTTTATGCAAACTGCTTTCCGAAGCCCATCTGAACGGTTTTTACTACAAGCCGAGGGTTGACAAGGAGCTGCTGCAACAACATCATGAGGGCTTGATCGCCCTGAGCGCCTGCATCGGCGGACAAATCCCGCGAGCGATTTTAAACGGCAGCATGACCGAGGCTGAAAAGCAGATCGGCGAATATTGTGACATTTTCGGCAAAGATAATTTTTATCTGGAGCTGATGGATCACGGCATGGAGGAGGAGCGCAAAGCCAACCGCTGTCTGATCGAACTGTCAAAGAAATTACAACTGCCGCTGGTCGCCACCAACGACGTGCATTACATGAAGAAAGAACATGCCAAAGCGCATGAGATCATGCTCTGCATTGAAACCCAGGCCAAACTGGACGATCCGAAACATTTCAGTTTCTTTGCTCCGGAGTTTTATTTCAAAAGCCCGGACGAGATGAAAGAGCTGTTCAAGGAAATTCCGGAAGCGGTGACCAACACCGTCGCGGTGGCGGAACGCTGCAATGTTGTTTTCAATATGAAAGCCAACCATTATCCGGTCTATAAAATCACCGATTCCGATCTGCCGGAGAAGGAATATCTGCGGAATATCTGCCTGGGAAACATCCAGGATCTTTACGGTTTTGATCCGCTGGCAAAGGATTTAAAGCCGGAACAGCAGGCCGTGCTTGAGCGCATGGACTTCGAACTGAACGTCATCAATAATTCCAAATATTGCAGTTACTTTCTGGTCGTAAGCGATTTTATCAAATACGCCAAGGATAACGATATTCCGGTCGGTCCCGGACGCGGCAGCGGCGCCGGCAGCGTGGTCGCGTATCTCACCAGAATTACCGGCCTGGACCCGCTGCGGTATAATCTGCTCTTTGAACGTTTCCTTAACCCGGAGCGCGTCAGCCCGCCTGACTTTGATATTGACTTCTGCGAAAAACGGCGCGGCGAAGTTATTGAATATGTCCGCCGCAAATACGGGGTTGACAGCGTGGCGCAGATCGGAACTTACGGCACGCTCAAGGCCAAAGCCGTGATTAAAGACGTGGCGCGGGTGCTGGGACATGATTTCGAAAGAGGCAATCAGCTGACTAAACTCATTCCAGCCGACCCCAAAATGACGTTGAAGAAGGCAAAAGAGGAATCAAAGGAGCTGAGCGAACTTATTGCCAGTGAAAGCTGGGTCAAGGAAATATTTGAATATGCCGAAGTGCTGGAGGGCATCAACCGCCAGATGGGTATTCACGCCGCCGGGGTGATCATCGGCGACCAGCGCCTGGATAATCTCGTTCCGCTCTCCAACGGCGCCGGCAAAGAAGTGATCACCGAATTTCCCGCCGGCAACTGTGAAGAACTCGGCCTGCTGAAAATGGACTTCCTCGGCCTGAAAACACTGACGATCATTCACGACGCGTGTGAAATTATCAAAAAGACCCGGGACATAGTCCTGGATATTTCAAAAATTCCGCTGGATGACCCGAATACGTTCAAACTGCTCAATCGCGGCGATACCATTGCGGTGTTCCAGCTGGAATCCTCCGGCATGCAGAACCTGTGCCGCCAGTTCGGGGTGGAAACCATCGAACATGTGATTGCGCTGATCGCGATTTACCGTCCGGGACCGATGCAGTTCATCCCTGACTTCATCGCCCGCAAGAAGGGTCTGGAAAAAATTGAATACGACCATCCGAAGATGGAAAAATACCTCAACGAAACCTACGGTATAATGCTCTATCAGGAGCAGATTATGCAGGTCGTGCAGGTGCTGGGCGGATTCACGCTCGGCGGGTCCGACATTCTGCGCCGCGCTATCGGCAAGAAGAAAATCAAGGAACTGGAGGAGCAGAAAGCCAAGTTCGTCAAAGGCTGCGCCGAAACCAACAATATCAACGAAGCGCTGGCGAACGAGATATGGGAGAAAATTTCCAAATTCGCCGGATACGGGTTCAACAAATCCCATAGCGCCGCCTACGCCTATGTGGCGTATCAGACCGCATATCTGAAAGCCAACTATCCGGTGGAGTTTATGACCGCGGTGCTGTGCAGCGAAATAGACAGCTCCGAACAGATTACATTCTTTATCAACGAATGCCGCGAAATGGGCATTCCGATCCTGCCGCCGGACATTAACAGCAGCGATATTAATTTCACCGTGGACGGCAAGTCCATCCGCTTCGGCCTCGGCGCAATCAAAAACGTCGGAGAAGCCGCCGCCGGCAGAATCATCGAATCCAGACAGCAGGACGGTAAATATAAGACTTTCATGGATTTCTGCGAACGCGTCGGAAGCGCGGTAAACTCCCGGATGATGGAGCACCTGACCAGAGCCGGCGCTTTCGACAGTCTTGGTCTGCGCCGTTCGCAACTGCTGGCCATCGCCGAACCGACCATGAGCTATGCCCAGTCACGGATCAAAGACCGCGACAGCGGCCAGGGTTCGCTGTTTGACCTGCTGGACTCCGCTGGCCAGGAGGAAATTTTATCGATCCCGGTGCCGGATATTCCTGAATTCGATGAAAACGACATCCTGAAAAGTGAAAAAGAGCTGCTGGGTTTTTATATCACCGGCCATCCGCTGGCGAAGTATGCGGAACTGATTAAAACTTTTTCCACCGTCAAAATCCGTGATCTGTCTGAAATGGCGGATAACGTCGGGATCAGAACCGGCGGCATCGTCAAGTCGTTCCAGCGCCGCCTGGCCAAGAATTCCGGCAAGCCGTTCGCGATCATGGAACTGGAGGACCTCGAAGGCTCCATCGAATGCATGGTTTACGCGAAATGCCTGGAGGAAACGGAAGCTTCCGGCTTTGAACTGAGCGAGGATGTGCCGCTGTTTGTCGAAGCTTTCACCAGTCAGCGCGAGGAATCGGAAAAACTAAAACTGATCGCGGAAAAAATCATTCCGATTGACAAAGCCGCGGAAATGTATTCCGACCAGATTCATTTTCACCTGTACGAAGGCAGCACTTCCGCAGGGGATCTGAAGCAGCTTTTTGATATATGCAAAGATTATCCTGGCGATGCTCAGGTGATTCTCTGCATCTCCTGTGTTTCCGGCGAAATTGTGTTCGTCGAAGCAGCCCGCAGCCTGAAAGTCAGAGTGAACGCCGACATGCTGCTGCGCGTGAAAGAATGTCTTGGCGAAAAGCGGTTCAAGATTAAAGCCAATAAGAAGGTTCCGGAGCCCAGACAGCGGTATTTTAACCAAAAAAAAGCAGTTGAACCTTAACTCTAAGTATATATTGTTTTAAGAAAATGCTTTATGGCAAAAAGTAATTTAACAAAAAGTTAATAACGATGAACTACCTGAAATCCAGCATTCAACCCTCCGGGTCGGCCATTGCACCATGTCTGCACTGTGATTTTGAACTTGCAGGCCACACTGTGGCGATTATTAATGCGGCGGTGCCGCCCACAGCGGCGCTAAAAATCACAGCACATCCACGGCACACTGACTCGACTGCTTTTTTCAGGTTTAACAAGAACGGCAACGGCAATGGAAAATCCAACGGCGAATCCGCCTCCTGAAAATGATCCGGAAAAAGTGTTTCAACAGGTTGCCGCGGAGATCCTGAAAGAAGCTCCACCGTCAATTCCGGCTGGAATCGGCGGCTGGCTTTATCTACCGTTAATCGGCCTGGGAGTTATGTCTTTCGTGCGGATTGACGGCATCATGAAGATGCTGCTTTCATTCAGTCCGGCAAACTGGAAAGCCCTGACCGATCCGGCGTCGCCGGGTTATCACTGGGCATGGGGTCCGGTCATGGTCTCTGGACTGATTGCGGAGATTATTCTGCTGGTGCTGGGAATCGTGCTGCTCGTTATGCTTTTCCGCAGGAAAAGAGTTTTCAGGAAACTGATTATCGCCTATTATCTGCTGGATGTGATTTCGGTTGTAGGCTGCACGGTTGCCGTCGCGCTGATCAGCATGAAGCAGTTTCAAATATCTGAATTGTTAACTCCCGAAAACTGCCGGCAGATTTTAAACGGCTCAATCTGGGCGTTCATTTGGATCCCCTATTTCATTATGTCAAAACGGGTGAAGAATACCTTTGTAAATGATTGAAACGGACGGAACGGACAGAACGGACTGGGGAGAAGACCAAGACAACCCATAAGCCCCATAGGACCCATAAGTCCATAAGACCTGTGGAAAACTTGCGGTTCCCGCAGTTTTTACCGAAGCGCCCCGAATCGTTTTGACGGCATTGCTTCAGTCTGCACCGTGACATCCAGCATCCTGTTTTCGCGGCAGACCGTCATTTTCATCATTTCGCCCGGCTTATGGTCCAGAATCGCGTTTTGCACGTCGCCCGGCTGATTGACCGGTTTGCCGTCAACCGTCACGATCACATCATCCGCCTTGACGCCGGCCCGGTGGGCTGGCGCTCCGCGAATGATCTCAACCGCGGCGACCCCGGATTTCAGATTGAGCATTTTCTTGTGCTGCGCGGAGATTTCAGCCATGGAAACCCCGATCCAGGGACGTTCAATTTTACCATGCGCCAGCAGTTCGCCGGAAATCTTTTTCGAAAGATTGCCGTCAATCGCGAAACTCAAACCGATATTTCCGGCGGACGGCGAAATAATGAAATCATTGACGCCGATAACCCTGCCTTCCAGGTTCAGCAGCGGGCCGCCGCTGTTACCCGGATTTATGGACGCGTCTGTCTGAATAAAGTTTTCATGTACATTCATGCCGACAGTCCGCTTTTTATGGCTTACGATCCCGACGGTAACAGTGTGGTCCAGGCTGAACGGCGCGCCGATGGCAATGGCCCAGTGGCCGGTTTTCAAATTATCGGTGTCGGCGAATTCCAGATAAGGAAATTTCTCTTTTGTATTTATTTTCAGCAGCGCCAGATCGGACAGCGGATCGGCGCCGACGGCCTTAGCTTCAAATTCGCGCCCGTCGGCAAGTACAATCGTAAAATAATCCTGCCCGTTAACAATATGGAAATTAGTCAGGATGTAGCCGTCTGGCCTGATGAAGAATCCCGAGCCCTGGCCGGTCTGAACCTTTCCACCGGCTGGTTTTTCCCCGTAAAAGTAATTGTACAATTCTTCGCGGGGATCGGAATAGGCCGGATGGCCGCGGATGCTCCGTCCGGTGCGGATAACCACCACCGCCGGAATGCATTTCTCCGCGACTTCGGCAAAATTCTGCTGCAGTGTGTCGGCTTTATATACCGTTACCGTCTCGCTTTTTTGCGGAACATTCTGTTCTTTCAATAAAATTAAAATCCCTACTGTCAGCAAAGCGACTGCCAGTACCGCCAGAATTATTTTCTCATATAATTTCATCGGGCTGCCCTCATGTTCTTTTGCAAACAATTAGACAACTATCGCAGATTTTTGTTGCATAATAAAATTAGCTGAAATCGATTTTTTTTGAAAAAAAGAGAGTCTAAAATCTAGAATTCAGAATCTGGAATCTAGAATTCGGAATGAAATTCGAACTAAATTTCGGGTTTATTCTGACTACTGAATTCTGACTACTTTTGTCATTACCTCTCTATTTATTCCCGCCGATGTATGACGGCGGGCGGGAGCGCCTGAGCAGCGACAAACCTATATTCCGCAGTTGAACAATACATTTTTTTATTACTGTTTAATAGACAAATTCTTACACAAAACAATGCATTCACCCGTTGGGTGAAAACAGCCGCATACAGTTCAACCCGTCGGGTTGCGCCGTTTGAGCATATCTTCTTCGTCAGCTTCACCTCGCAGTATGCTTATACAGCTTCGATTTGCTTCCTAGAATCTACGCCCAAGCCTGCGCAACTGCGGAACATAGGATAAAAGATTCCAGCCGGAGATTCCGGAGGCCAGCATTACTCCGGCCAGTACCATAAACGCGCCGGCTATGTTCAACATGGTCATCGTTTCGCCGAAGAACAGAAACGCCAGCAGCACCGTGCACAGCGGAGTTAAATACTGCATTATATTCAGCAGCGACAAATTGATTCTGGCCATCGCTTCATACCAGGCGAAAAACGCGATTGCCGTAGGAAAGACTGCGATATACAGCACTGCGCCCCAATGCCCGTGCTGCGCCGCGCCCGGAACAGTCAGTTCCCACGGCCATAACAGGCGGACAATCAGCAGTTCCGCGAATCCGATCAGCATTCCCCAGGTGGTGGCGGTATATCCGCCCAGGCGTTCCACCGTTTTTCCGCTGAATACCGCATAGACGGCCCAGCAGGCGGCCGAACAGAAGACCATGGAATCGCCAAGGATATTTCCGCTTTTGTAGGCAAATCCGCTTTGCGTGATTACGCCCAGCACCAGCAGACAGCCGGTCAGGCTGATCAGCATTCCGCCGGCCATCAGCGCATTAAGCCGTTTACCCGCAAATATTCCCAGCAGCATGGTCAGTATCGGACTCAGGGCGATGATCATCGAAGTATTGATGGCTGACGTATGGATCTGGCCGACAAACAGAAATACACTCATTCCGCCGATTCCCCAGAGACTAAGCCACGCCAGCATCAGAAAATCTTTCAACTTTATATTGAATAATCGCTGCCGGAAAAAAACACAGCCGAAGAGAAACAGCAGTATCCCGCCGACCCCGAAGCGGATGACGGACAGGCTGACCGGATCGATGCTGCGGTCTTTCAGCAGCCAGCGTCCGCCGATGAAAGTAGTGCTCCATAAAAAAGCGCTGGCAAAAGAGCAGAAAACGCCCCATTGATATGATGCTTTGCTATTCATAAATTGTTCCGACTTCTAAATTTTGTACAGATGCCAAAACGGACTGAACGGATTGAACGGACTGAACTGACACGGGCTCCTTAACGGATTCTATTATATGTCCAGCCGTAAAGTCTCTTTCACAGTCTTCAGCACCAGCGTGGTGCGGCAGTCTTTAACGCCGATATCGCCGAGTTTCTTGATGAACTCATTGTGCGAATCCGGATCTTTGGTCCGGACTTTCAGCATATAGTAAAATTCGCCGGCGGCAAAATGCACTTCCTGCACTTCCGGCAGCTCCGCGATCTTCCGGCCGATGTCAAGCGAACCGGGCTTCTCGCCGGTCGCCACCAGGACAAAACTCGACATGCCGCAATCAACGGCGCGGTTGTTTATCCGGGTTTCATAGCCCATGATGATCCCGTCCTGTTCGAGCCGCCTGATCCGTTTAAATACCGCTGACGGCGCGATGCCGACCCGGCGGGCGATTTCAACGTTAGTCATCCGGGCGTTTTCCTGCAGGTGACGTAATATATCCTTATCAATATTGTCTAACATCATTATATTCTCCATTATGCCATAAATATATAATATAATTATTACTTTGGTCTACAATAATCACCAGATGTTGCTCTATTACCCCCCCATTTACATACACTATTATTGATACAAGTATTTTTTTCTTTAATAGGATTACATATTTGTGCTGTTGTTGGTATAAGTGCTGGTGATGGTCCAGGTCTAGATATTGGCCCTGGTCTAGATGTTGGTGATGGCCCTGGTCTAAGCGCAGGTGATGGCCCTGGTCTAAGCGCAGGTGATGGTGCTAATCTAGGTGATGGTCCTGGTCTAAGTGCTGGTGATGGTCCTGGTCCTGGTCTAAGTGATGGTGATGGTCCTGGTCCTGGTCTAAGCGCAGGTGATGGTCCTGGTCTAAATGCAGGTGATGGTCCTGGTCTAAATGCTGGTGATGGTCCTGATCTAAATGCTGGTGATGGTCCTGGTCTAAATGCTGGTGCGTAAGATGGACTAGGTGCAGATGAAAGTGTTGGTATAGGTATACAGAATTCATCTAAATAAAAAATGTTGTAGTCTGTTGTTTTGTATTTGTTAATATTATATTCATTAATCTTATCAACAACAAAATTATACATTAATGTCCTATTTTTTATTCCGTCTGTTCCTGCTTGTGGAATTAATGTATTATTGTTTATTGAAAAATCAGTTTGAATAGTATTATTAATTATACTTATTGACGCAGTATCATCAAGATAAAAAGTTGCTCTAATTGTTGGATTATAATCGCTACTAAACCATTCTATTGTACTTTCAATCTCTACACCAGCCGAATCGTATTTTGAAGTTATTGTGGTTATACTATCATTTATTTCATATTGATCATTATATACCATTATTGAATTATTAATGTCACAATTTAAAATATTTAATTTTTGTAAAATTGTAGCTGTAGCTGTAGATTTAGCTGTAGCTGTAGATGTATCTGTAGATTTAGCTGTAGCCGTAGATGTATCTGTAGATTTAGCTGTAGCCGTAGATGTATCTGTAGATTTAGCTGTAGCCGTAGATGTATCTGTAGATTTAACTGTAGATTTAACTGTAGATGTATCTGTAGATGTATCTGTAGATGTATCTGTAGATGTATCTTTAGATTTATCTGTATTTGTCATATAATTTGGAGCTACATTTGGTGATACATTATAGTTATTAGCGTTGTTGATGTACTCCTGATTATTATATTTATTAACTGCTTTTCTATTAGCTTCTTTAGTAACTGGTTGATTTGGTTCATATTCAGCATCTATAACTATAGTATAGTCGTCAGTATTGTACTTCTGATTATTAGAAGTATTAATTTTGTCAATAATAAAAGCATAACATGAATTTATATTTGTTTGTGTATTTTCTATAAAATCATTCTTCCAAGAGGAAAAATCGTCAGTAATACCGGAAAATGTAGCAACTATTGCATTTAAACTTATCTGATTATTTTCATATACAAAATAAATTACAATTAATGGATTATAAATAGTTTCACTCCATGCATAACCCCAACCAGAACGATTATTTGCAATGTCTGTAATTGAATCTGTTTTACCAATTGTTGGTGGTGTATAATTTAAAAATATTGAATGTATAGAATTACCTATTTCGTTTCTTAAACTATATAAATATTGTAACGGGTTTACATTAAATGGAATTTCGTATGGTGGTATTCCATTACTAAATAGTGTTTGATCAATACTCTCTTCTGAATCAGTACTTTGAGGTGCTTGTCCTAGCATAGATGGAGGTGCTTGTCCTCGCATAGATGGAGGTGCTTGTCCTCGCATAGATGGAGGTGCTTGTCCTAGCATAGATGGAGGTGCTTGTCCTCGCATGGATGGAGGTGCTTGTCCTCGCATGGATGGAGGTGCTTGTCCTAACATGTCTCCTAGTCCTAGCATAGATGGAGGTGCTTGTCCTAGCATACGGCCTAATCCTTGCATAGATGTGGGTGCGGGTGCTGGAAAGTATTTATTCGTATTATCTGCCATAAAGTTTCCAGATTCTCCAAGTGTTATTGTTGAACATTTTCCAGTCTTATCATTACATAATTGAAGTGCATTTGTTGATAATGTTACAGCAGTTGCTGTATTATTTATTTTTGTAGGACCATCTAATATTATATTATTAACACGACCCTTTTTAAATCCATCTGTATTTATTGGAGCAGCAGATATTACAGTATCACCATCATTATTTGGAAATGATGTACAATTTGTATTATTAGGCCCATAACAGAAATTAATATTTGAGCCTCCTAATGGATTTAAATTCTGTGCGGTAAGTCCCATCATTAAATTAATTTGTTTCATTAAATTCATATTTCCTGGTGGTGAATTTGGAAGATCTAATAAACTAAAACTTCTATTACCTTTTGTATTACCAAAAGTAATATAATTACCAAAACCACCATTTAGAAGAGCAATATTTTCTGAATTTTTAGAAGCAGTTGATTTAAGTGTTGATAATTCAGAATATACTTTTTTGTAATTTTCATTTTGTGTTTTTACTATATCTGAGTTTTGTTTATTATTAATTAAATTTAATAATTGCATATTACTTGATGTAAACTGATTTGATATATCATTATTTACAGTATTTACTTGATCTACAACATATTTAATATTAGATAAACGATTTGCTTCTTCTGCTTCAATTTCTTTATTATTTAAATTAAGTTTTGCATCAATACTATTTAAATCTTTGATATATTTATTTCGATCATTTATATATACATATGCAAAAAATGTTATTATACCAATTAATCCGAGAATTACAATAATAATTATTATAAGTTCA
>CAIMFA010000489.1 GCA_903840185.1 uncultured Lentisphaeria bacterium
CTTCCCATGATTTGATCTTTGCCATTATGTACTTCCTTTTAGAAGAATAAAATGACACAAATTTTTAATATTTCAACTTTTATTTACGGATAAGCACTTAGTGCGCCAGACTGGAAGACGCTCTATTACGCCGATGGCAGCCTGCCGGAAGGCTGCCGGATTGATCCGGAATGGGGAAAGGCGAGTTTATACAATCATGACAGTGACGATCAGATGGATTTCTTTCCATTGCGCAATATTTCATGCGCTAAGGAAGTGGATGATTTTCCGTGGCCGGATGAGGTGGCGGCCTACAGATTCGAAGGACTGGCTGAGAAGGTAGCTGCCAAAAAAGCTGAAGATCATGCGGTGTTTGTCAGTGACTTGCAGTTTTTTGAATCTCTCTGGGGACTTCGCGGATTTGAGGCACTTATGATCGATATGGCTGAAAAATCTCCGGTCGCGTATCGGCTGTTCGACCGGATGTATGAGATTAATATTGCCAAAGCTGAACTAATCGCCAAAACAGGTTGTGACATCATGCAGTGCGGTAGCGATGTGGCAACTCAGCGCGGACCGCTCATGAGTCAAACCATGTGGCGTGAATACATTCTACCTGTAATGCGAGACTCTATCCGGGCGGCGAAAAAAATCAACCCTGAGTTGCTGGTTATATATCATTCATGTGGAAACGTCAGCTCCATGATTGATGGTTTCATTGAAGCCGGTATTGACATCATGGACCCGTGCCAGCCCGAAGCCATGGATATCTTTGAGCTGAAGAGGCGTTATGGTAAAGTTCTTACGTTTCATGGTGGTATAGGTGTACAAAGCGTGCTGCCCGGCGGTACTCCGGAGCAGGTGCGGGACACTGTGCGCAAGACCATTGATATTATGGGGGATGGCGGAGGCTATCTTTGCAGTTCCTCCCACTGTTTAGGCCGCGACATCCCCTGGCGCAATATTATGGCCTTTGCAGAGACAGTCATGGAATATGGGCACCCATAAATTAATCACGCTGCAAAATATATCTAAATATAGATTGATACTGAAAATTGAAGAACGACAAATGAATATTTTGTGAGTGGTTTCTAGATTATTATAAAACAATATTATTATGGAGTTTATATGGAAGTGGCAAAGTTTATGAGAACATCACTGGTATTCCTAGCATCGGCGTTGAATGCGGTTGCCGTCACCCCTTCATTTGAGGATTTCGACCAGCGGGCGCGCAATGGCGAAAACTTGACTGTGGCGTTTTTCGGCGGCTCTCTGACCTGGGGTGCGCGCGCTTCCGATCCGCAGAAAACCTCCTACCGCGCAATCATCGGCCGCAAACTTGAAGAGGCCTATCCCAAAGCGCACTTCAAGTTTATTGATGCCGCTATCGGCGGCACCGGTTCGCAGCTTGGGGTATTCCGTCTTCAGCGGGACGTGCTGGCATATAAACCGGACTTAGTCTTCCTCGATTTTACGCTCAACGATGATGCCTATAAAACGACACCTGATACACTGTCCGCTTATGAATCGCTTGTCCGCCGGATTATCGCTGAAGGCGGCTGTCCGGTCATTCAGATGTTTCTTGCCGCCAGGTCTTTCGTCACCGATGGCACTACTGAAAAAATGAAGCGTTATCAGGCCAATATGGACATCGCCGGAGCTTACAGTACTGGCATCGGCGATGCCATTGCTCTGATGCAGGAAAAATACAAAAAAGGCCGGCTTGATCTCGATAAAGTATGGCCGCCGGAATCGTTTGATACCTGTCATCCATATGATCCGGGTTACGCACTTTATGCTGAAGCCGGATGGAACGCTTACATGCAGGCAGTAACTAATAAACTGGTTTGCAGGGTACCGGAGAAGATGCTCAATAGAAATGATTATATGACCTGGGCGCGCATCCGGCTGTCGTCGCTGCCTGCTTTACCGCAGGGCTGGAAGACGAGCTTCGCCAGCCGCGATTACTGCGCCTTTGACTTTCTTATGTCTCGCTGGCTTGACGATGTGACTGCTGCAACCAACTTTGCAGCTCTTGACCGGACCAATACCAGACCGGCACCGGCCGCAATGCCGCTGAAATTGAAGTTCTCAGGATCGAGTGTTCTGCTGTTCGGCGAATCAACGCCGCGATCTTGTAAATACCGCGTTACTATTGATGGTAAGGAAAATGATTTCAATGCCTGTCAACTCGGGCAGTCCGGTACTGGACGGATGTGGCAGGTGGTAGCCGAAGGCCTCTCTCCTGTTAAAGAGCATACGCTGGAACTGAAGCCGCTATTTGAGAGTCCGGACAAACCACTGGAGTTACGCATCGAGAGCATTTGTGTTGCCGGTGGACAGGCCAGGATGTGGTCTGAACAGTAAAACCTGCTGATTCCGCAGACTCAAATAGTGAAAAACAACTCAAGCAGGAACTTTTAAAATGTCTCATCATGAAAAATTCACGGTCGGTACTCTTAGTTATAACAAGAAAGGGTTGTGGCTGGTATTTTTCTGGCTGATGTGGAATGATTTTTCGATTATGCTGCTGGAGCAGTTGACCAGTTTGACCAGTATTCTGATGAGGGACCGCGGAGCATCTTATACTTTGATGGCGGTATTCGGAACTGTCGGCGGAGTTCTTGGAATGTGGATCAATCCATTTTTCAGCACATGGTCTGACCGGCTCCGCACCAAGTTCGGGCGGAGACGGCCATTTCTGCTGATAGCCTCGCCGCTATTTGCAGTCAGCCTCATATTTATTCCTTACATGCCTGACTTTTATCATTACCTGATGCGGTTTGAATTGATGGTGGCAATTCTTAACCGTCTGCCTGTCAATGGCGAGGTGCTGTTTATCGGCGTGGCCAGTATTGTCAGCGGATTATTTAACTCTGTAGTGCTGGCAATATTCTGGTATTATTATTGGGACGTGGTTCCGGAAATGGTGCTCGGCCGTTTTAATTCGATGTCATGGATTGTCACGGTGATGTCAGGTATTGTCTGGAGTTTTTTTCTCGTAGGTTATGCCGAACATCATACCAAAGCGGTTTATATCGGGGTTTCAATCTTCTGTTTGTCGGTTTATCTGATGTCGGTGTGGAGGGTGAAGGAGGGAAACTACCCGCCGCCTGAACCCAGAAAAACAAAAAATGTCTTTGAACCGTTATTTGATTACTTCAAAGACTGTTTCAGCAAGCCATATTATCTTTGGATATTTGCTGTCACACTTCTATTTCAAATGGGCAATCAGGGGAACACTTTCCAATTCTTTTATCTGCGCAATGATTTGGGATTGGATTTAACCGCCACCGGATGGATCACGGGAGTCGGACTTACAGCGACAACCATTTTTGGCGTGACATTGGGCTACTCTGCAGGATCGATGATTGATCGTTTGAAGCCGATACGGGTGCTGCCTGCAACCTTCTTTGTCTGGTCGCTGTTATGCCTGATTTCTTACTTCTACATACATGATAAAACATCTGCGGCCTCCATGGCCTGTCTGATAAATATCAATTTATTTATTTTCACAGTGGCACTTGGCGCAGTAACAGTGGAGCTTTTTCCGCGAGAAAAGATCGGTCAGTTCTGTTCGGCTCAGGCGTTCTTGTACCAGACTATTATTATGATTTTAAATCCAGTCGTGATTTCGCCATTTTTTGATTGGCTTAAATTCAACCGGGCCGGATATCTCTGGTCTGCATCCTTTTATTTTCTAACTGGCCTTGTTTCGGTAAAAGTTTATTTAAACTGGAAGCAGAAAAAGAAAGATGTAAAATAAGTTTCAAAACTATTGGACGTTTTGTTGCAGCTGAAGTATGAATTAATTCTTCAGACTGATGGTTTATTCAAATCGATACGCAGTAGCCCGGAATGTATGAAATCAATGTTTAATCCCGCGACTGCGGGAAGGTCACTGAGGACACAGAATAATACATCTCTTATCCACAAAACACACAAAAAGGCACAAAAAACTTCACCATGAAGTTCTTGAAGATAATACATGCAATCAGCGGATGGTTTATTCGGCAAGCAGGAGATAGCCTATGTCGAATTCGTGTCCTTGGCTGTCCGGATGGCGCTCTGACAGCATCTGCACCCGCAGGGTATGGCTGCCGGGCGGCAAGTCTTCGGCGAGCATGGTCAGCACGGTATGGCCTCCGGCCCAGTCATTGTTCGGCAGTTTTTGGAAATATCCTTCAAGCATTACCGGCGGCCGGTCGTCAATTGTTGCCAGCGCGCGTCCGAAGTCTCCTGAATACTGCTTGCAGCCGATGACGATGTAACGGGCGCTAAAACGCACTTCCAGCGTGGCGGCAGGGCTGGTGGTCTGCCAGCCGGTATAGCCGCCTTTGTGCGGTCCGGTCTGCCATCCTGAATTGTTCAACACTTCCATGCTGCCTGCATCTGCAAGGCTGACACGTTCGTATCTGGCGGTACCTGGATTAAGGTAATCCGGCAGCGGAGACGGTACTGCTGCCGGAACAGTTTCCAGTTCCTGCATCAGCATGACAAGCAGATCTTTGATCAGGGTATGTCCCAGATTGTTGGGATGGACAGTATCCGGCGAGATATCGCTCCAGACGATCCGCCAGGCGGATACTTCAGGATATACGGCGTCGCGATAAGATATCATCGGCAGTTGATAATGGGTGCCGGAAGGAATGTGCAGGTGCTGTTTATTTTCGCCCTGGTAATTCATGGTGGAAATCAGGATCACAGCCGTATCGGGGGAAAGTTTCAGACATTTGCGGAGCAGCGCCTCATAGGCCGCGGCGGTGTCCGGGTTGGTCGTGTCGTTGACGGCGTATTCGACGGTAATGAGGTCCGGAGCATGGCTCAAAAGATCTTTTTCAACGCGAAACGCCCCGAACAGGCTGTTGGATGCGCCAATTCCGGCATTCACCACTTCGACGCCGGGATTGCGGTAATGTTCGCGCAGCCAGGCGGCAAACTGTTCAACATACCGGAGTTCCTGACAGGTGGCACCCGCGCCTTCAGTGATTGAACCGCCGATAGCGCCATAGACGACTTTCCGTCCCTGCCTGAGTTTTTCAATAAGTTTATGGATTCTCGCGGGATTTCCAAGTGAAACTTTACCGCGCTGAAACATGGTGCTGGTAATCGCCAGATGATTCATTTTTATTGTCCTTGCTAATCTTTAAAGACTAACGTCAATTATTTTAAGAATGCCCGCGGTATCCACTGGCAGTCGGCTATGCCGCCGATACCGGCAACCCATAACATTTCCTGTTCATTCTTATTTGGATGCAAACCGACAACCAGCTCATGGATTCCTGCTGACAATTCCATGTCTTTGGACTGGTTGATCGGAAGACGGTGGAATGATGGAAGCATCCGTCCGCATTCACGGCCGAAGGCATACAGCCCGTCAACCCAGACGCGAATATTGGAACTGGAATTACACATGACCCTGACCGTGCTCTTCGCTTCCAGTTTGAATTTATAACGGATCAGCATAATCGAATCAGGCGGAACTTTTGATGCAGGCATGCGGCAGATATGCCCAGGAAATTCAACCGGTTCCCATTGCCCGTCAAATGTCGGCCTGGATTTGTTTTCGTCCATTGCCAGCCAGCCTTTGAAAAGTTTAATTTCAGCCTGGATTTTATGTTTATTCCAGTCCGGCTCCGGTAATGAGTCCGCTTTGGAGAAAACCGGCAGACGGTCTTTTAGCGCGATAATCATATCGGTGAAACCGTCAAGTGTTTCCGGCGGTTTGATTCCGACGATACCCTCATTCAAAATGAGTTTCCGTCCTATCGGTCGCAGCCATGCCTCGCCGATACAATCGGGATTAATAATGCCCATGATGGCACCGGCGCTGGCGGCAGTACAATCAACGTCCTGTCCGCAGTTTGCCGCAATACATACAGCTTTACTGAAATCACCGTTTCCGGCCAGCAGCCCCAGTATGGTAAATGGAATATTCATAATCACGTCAGTGAAATTATCGCTGCCGTAAAGCGCGAGTATTTTTTCACGGACTGCGGTCCAGTTTTTCAGATGATGCCACCATTCGCATGTATCCCGGATTGCTTTGCTCAGCCGGATGTTTTCCGGAATTACGCTGAGTCCGGTTTTAATCAATTCAGGAATTGAACTTTCCACAAACGCCTGGCTTTCCAGCGCGGCAAAAAACATTTCCGCATACATGCCCTCGCCATCATGATCAACGCAGGCATCTTCGCAGGCGTAAGCGGCAGCCAGTTGCGGATTGCCCGGTGCCAGACATGCCCATAATTCGCTGCGGATTGCCGCCCCAAGACCGCGGACAAAGAAGTTGTCATAACTGCCGGAATAAGGCGGCCTGATTCCGTTGCGCAGGTTCCGGATTGCCACCCCGTACTCATCACATGGAAAATTTACATGTGACAGCCATGCATCGGCAAAAATCTGGCGGTCAACCCTGGGCTGTGCCATTTTATCCATGACGCAAGCCCAGAGAACTTGAAGGTCAAGATCATCGTTAGGTATCATATCTGTCGGTACCGGATCATAAAATGAAAGGCTCAGCGGACCTTCAGTGCCTTCATAGGGCTGTCCGAGAGTGCCGCCGGCAGCTTTGCCCAGCCAGCAGCCGATTACTTTTTTGCGGAATTCAATATTGTTCATCAAATAAGTCTCCATGAATTATTATATTTTACAGACGGATACCGTTCTTTGCCAATTCCGACGAAGTTGACGATTGCGCCGGGGATTTTATTTTCTTTGCCATACGGCGACGATTTCGCCGAAATAGAGTTTGTGCCCCTTCGGCGGATTATTTTTGGTGGTCATGGTTGAGAAGCCTTTTTTGCAGACGATGATGAGTTTGGCTTCAGCGTACGCGATGCCGGGGTTTGTTGAGATTCCGGTAAGGCCGGCCTCTTTCGTCTTATCCATGTCGCGTCCGGATTTGGTGCCGAAAAGCATCAGCGCCGGACGGTATTTATCGTCGAAGAAGGACAGGGTGAAATATTCCTCTTTTTCAATGAATTTGTAAGTGTTGCGATCAGTGTGAACCAGGATGAAGGCGGTCGGTTTGTTCCAGTTGCCGATACCGCCCCAGCTTGCGGTCATGCCGTTGAACTTCTGTTCATTGCCGGCAGTGATGAGCATCCATTCGGAGTTGATCATCTTGATGATGTTGCCCTGTATCTCGTCAGGGGAGATTTTTTTGAAATTGGCCGTCAGCTCATAAGGCGGGGTTCGGGGTTCAACCGTGCTGTCGGCGAAACTGTTAACGGCGGAACCTAATACAACTGCGGAGGCGACGATAGCTGAAATCTTTTTACCGAATTTCATTTTAACACCTTTTATTTATTGATATCCGGACGGAGTTTATTGGCAACGGTTTCATGTGCGATGCTGCGGATGACAACGGCATCTTCCGAACTGACGGCAGGAGGGCAGAATTTGTTTTCGCGGGAATCGGCGCCCAGAAGTGTTTCACGCCAGACCAGCGCGGCCAGCAGGCATCCGGCCGCGTTGGCGTGATGATCATAAATCAGCTGCTGTTCGCCGGTTTTCGGGTCTTTACGCCATATCCAGCCGATGCAGAGCGTATGTTTCTGATCGGGCAGGTTCGGATAAGTCATTTTCTTAGGGTCAAAATTGGGATCAGGCTGAAACTTCCAGATCTGGCGCAGATTTTGAAAGGCGTCGCCGACCGGAATTATCCTGAGATTGCCGAGTTCCGCGGCAATTTCGCGATAGGCGGCATCAAGGTCGCGGTACATTTCCAGCTGGGTTTTCTTTTTCGGCTTCAGCCGCGCATTATCGACGCGGTCGGCCCATACTTCATGGACGACTATTTCGGCTTTCGGACAATATTTTCTGACATAGTCGCAGAGGTCTTTAGCATGGGGGCGGTAGCTGGTAATGTCGTCACTGAGGTGGCTGACCTGCTGAATCGTCACGACGTCCCAGGGTTGAGCTGTCAGCATGTCTTTCAGGCTGGCTTTGCGTTTATTGTATATATAGGGTTTACCTTCCGGGTCGGCAGGGTTCTGTTCATGGATACGCGCGAGCTTGACGTGCTTTTCAAAAGAACAGCCGCCAATCTCGGCTTGTGCTACGATCAATTTATGTGAAGGATCATTTTCGTTGAGTTTTTCACGGTATAAATTTGCATTTCCGGAGAAGCTGTTGCCGATGGCGAGCACTTTTAATTCGGCTATTGGTGTCTGGTTTTGAGCGGCGGCCGGGAAAGAACAAGCGAGTGTGAGAGTCATTATTCCGGCTCCTATGACGTTTGACAGATTAGTCCCTATAGACATTTACGGCCTTTCTTAAATATGTTAATTACAATTTGTTCCAATAAAATAAATTATCGCGAGCCTTATTACAAACAAATAAATAAATATTCCAGGTAATTGCAAAACTATCGTTTTTCAGGAATTTAGAATCTAGAAATCAGAATGAAATTCGCACTAAAATCCGGATATATTCTCCTTTTGAAACTTAACCACAAAGAAATCCTTTTTATCCACGAATGGCACTAATTGGCACTAATAAAACAGAAGCTCTTGCTGAGAGTTTGATTTTGTGCCGCAAAATCAAATTCACAGCAAAATATTCATTCGTGTTCGTTCGTGTCATTCGTGGACAAACTTTTCCCTTTTTAAAAACTTTGTCTTTTTATTTTTTAACAGTC
>CAIMFA010000490.1 GCA_903840185.1 uncultured Lentisphaeria bacterium
TGAGGCGCTGCTTCATTTGACAGCATCCATGATAATATATAGAAAACTAGGAGTTATTTACGGATAAGCTCTTAATCTGGCTGAAATAAAAGCAAAATTCAGCAAGCTATTAATTCCGTTATTATCAGTACCAAATCTCTGCATTAATGAGTATGGGAAAAAGTGATGATTTTCTTTACTATTTAACTTGGAAACATTGGTTTTATTCAACGTCACTTGCAACCCATTATCAAAGTCAACTGGCTTTTCCAAGGCCAATAGACATAGAATTCCATTTTTGACAACGGAAGTGTTTTGCATTCGTATTTTTGTCAATTCTTTTAGAGTTAGTGAAACATTGAAAACATTTTCTACATTCTCGCCGTGTGACAGTTTTGATATCCACTCAGCGTCTTCCTTCATTCTTGTTAAACTTGAACTGGAATATCTTTGTGAAAATGTCGCAGTCCAAAACCAATTTTCAATAGATTCCTTGTGCTCACTTTTAATGCTTTTGTGGTTTGAAGTGAAGAAATAGTACTGCAGAATAGGCAAAAAAGAATTGTACGGGATAAAATCAATAAAACTAACACCAAGTGTTTTAATATAATCAATAGCTATTCGTAAACATTCTGTTGTTACATTCCAAAGTCTATCGCATGTATCTGCAGTAAGATGTAATTGATTATAATTCCTGCAATCTCCAAATTCATTTAGAGCTATAGATTGAGTGAAAACTTCATTTTCGATACCACCAAAAGATTTTACATTGGTTTCGTCGTTAAAAGCGCAAATTTTTTCTCTCAAATCAAATTTAGCAGACCAGGAACTAGCATGTACCAAGTCAAATAAAGATAATCTTTTTCCTCCTTGATTTATTCGTTCAAAAATAGATACTACCTGATCTAAATCCATTTTTAAAGATTTTATTATGCTAATCGGGTAATCTGTAAAAATCTGCTGACAATCTCGCCAAATATCAGCTTTAGATCTGTCATTAAGTACGTAATCGGCATATACATCTCCATATGCTGTTCTGTCGAATAGTTTCCATGCGGGGATATTATGCTTCTCGTTTTTTAGTCGTGGTATTTGAAATTCCTTTTTTTCAAGGTTAAAACAGATGGTTGAATAGTCAGTATTATTTAAAATCTTGTTTTTTAAAGCAACAAATAAAGAAGTTATTCTCTGTTGTCCGTCAAGAATAAAGCTATATGTATTAGATTCAGGATTTTCGGGAAGTCCTAGTTCAGTAATTTCTCGGCAAAAATGCTTATACTCTGTGCTTGCAACCCAAATAAAAAATGAACCTATAGGATATTGTTTGTAAATACTGTTTAGCAATCTAACTATTTTTGAACGTTCCCAAACATAACCACGCTGAAATCTGGGGATTTTCATATTCCCATTTTCAAGTTCGTTGAAAATTTTATTCAGGTTCCAATTGTTGATAATCTCAATCTTTTGTTCCATAATTTCACGCCGTTTTATACAGTTCCTGTTCAAGTTCTTTGATTGCTTCGAGGTATTTTTCTTTTCCGCCGAAGTCCGATATGATTTCATACGCCGAGCCGAACGCGTCAAAGGGTTTGACCCTGAGCACATCCATGCTTTCAATATTGGTGATGCCTTCATCGGCATATTTGTCCAGCAATGCGTCCAGGACTTTTCTGGCCTGTTCGCCGTACCGGGCAAAGTAGTCGCGTTTTTTCACGTTGTCGGCACGTTCCCGCCGGGTCAACGGGGGTCGGTCGAACGCGACGTGACAGATCAGGTCAAACAGATCGACCTGCTTATCCACGGCATCATATAATGCGTCCACTAAGACGCCCTGCTCCTGCAATTCCGCGACAATCGCGGCTTTGCGGTCGGCATTATTCCATTCATTCAAAAATTCATCAAGCGAGGCGAAACGGTCTTTGATGATTCCACGGGTGTGGTCTTTCAAACTGGCGGTAACGGGTTTGCCGTGCCGGTCAAAATACATTTCACGGCTGACCAGCACCGAGACGTCAACGCCGTTAACGTAAATCTTCTCCCGCTTTTCTCTGATTTCCGCTCTTGCTGAAGCTGTTTCCGGATAACGTATTTCAGGTTTAATTTCGATTGCTTCGCCGGTGACGTCATCAATCAGCGGCGCAGTGTCTTCCTCCTCCTCCGCGACAATTCCGCCTAAATCGGTCTCCTGAACTACAGGTTTAATTCTTATGGGTTCTCCGTCAAAGGCCGGGTCGGCGAAATGGTCAGTCGCGTTTCTGAAATCAATGATGGTAAAATAAAGTTTGCCGTATTCCTCCACGACTCTGGTGCCGCGCCCGATAATCTGCTTGAACTTGGTTTTGGAGTTTATAATGGTGTCCAGCACGATCACTTTACAGGTTTTAGCGTCAATGCCGGTGGTCATCAGTTCGGAAGTGGTGGCAATGACCGGGTATTTTTCCTCCGGGTCAATGAAGTTGTCCAGCTCTCTTTTGCCTTCGTCATTATCGCCGGTGATCTGCATCACATATTTATAATTGTCCGCGACTAAATCGGGATTATGCCGGGCCATGGCGGAGCGCATCCGTTCCGCGTGGTCTATGTCCACGCAAAAAATAATGGTTTTCGCGAAACGGTCATAGCCTTTTAAAAATTCGGTGACTTTTTGTGCAACCAACTCCGTGCGTTCATCCACCACAATATTTCTATCAAAATCAGTCCGGTTGTATATCCGGTCTTCCACCGGATTGCCATTTTTATCGCGAAAACCGGCTGGCGGCCTCCAGCCTTCCAAATCAATATTCAGGCCGACTCTGATTACACGGTATGGCGCCAGAAAACCGTCGTCAATGCCCTGCCTTAAAGAATATGTGTAAACCGGGTCGCCGAAATACTCGATATTGCTTACGGTGTCGGTTTCCTTGGGCGTGGCGGTCAAGCCGATATGCGTGGCGGTATTGAAATACTTTAAAATATCACGCCATGCGCTGTCATCCCTGGCGCTGCCGCGATGGCACTCATCGATCA
>CAIMFA010000491.1 GCA_903840185.1 uncultured Lentisphaeria bacterium
AACTTTAGAATTTTAGAACTTTAGAACTCCAGAGGCTGGGTTATGGATAAACATATTGTTGAACTGGCATTAGTCATGCCTGTATATAATGAACAGGAAACTATCAGTAAGACCGTAACTGACTGGGAATACCTGCTGAAACAGCTTGATATTAATTACGAGTTTCATATTTATGACGACGGTTCCACGGATAATACGTCAAAGATTATCAAAGACCTGGCAGCCTCTAATCCTAAAATTGCTCCGCACTTCAAAGCCAATACCGGACACGGCCCGACTTCGCTCCTGGGCTGCCGAGAAAACGCCTCCGCCAAATGGATCTTCCTGACCGATTCCAGCAATGACGCAAGTTTCAAAAATTTCGGACGGATGTGGGGAATGCGCCGGACTTATTATTTCATTGTCGCCAAAAGAAAACGGACGCTGAGCATTGAGCATCTAATCATTTCCTCCCTCTCCAGCATAATCATTACATTATTGTTCAAGCACGGCATTTTCGACGTCAATTCACCCTGCCGCCTGATGTTCTGCAACGCCTTCCGGGATATCTTTCAGAAAATACCCGAAGACACCTATGCCCCCAATCTGATTATCACCGGCGAAGCCTGCCGCCGTCAAATCGCCATGCATGAAATGCAAATAGAGACCAGCAAAACAAAATCCAAATCAGGCTATTACACCAAAGATATAACTTTGACAACAGCTTTCAAAGTACTGTACCAGACCATTATGTTCCGCCTGAAAAATCTTCAGTAAAAGAACTGGATGTGAATATCCAATATCCAGCATAACAGCCGAATACTCAATAGCCAATAACCCGTCCCGCAAGGCGGGAGAATGTCCAATGTCCAGCATAACAGCCCAATACTCAATATCCAATATCCAACACGGAATATCCAATATCCAACATAACAGCCCAATCCGTCCCGCAGTCGCAGGATTAGTCGCCGGAACGGCGAAATGTATAAAGACGGTCTGCCGGGACGGCTGACCCGACCCAGGAATCCCGGTCAGACAAACAGCGCTCCCGGGTTTAACTTCATGCTCTTCATGGTGAAACTGCCTTATAATTTGGCGGAGTCGCCGAACCCGCCATATTGAGACAGTTTCGGCGAAACTGTCCTACTTTGCCCGTCCCGTAACTACATTCTGCACTTCATGCTCTTCATGGTGAGCTGAAATTGTGGATTTCTTTTTGTGAATTCGGTTTTATCTGTAAAACACGATTACCAATCTTCGCCGCGGTCGAAATTCCGGTAATTTATGGCTTCAAACAGATGCGTTTCATCGATATCCGGTGATTGTGCTAGATCGGCAATGGTGCGCGCCACTTTCAGAATCCGGTCATAGGCGCGCGGACTCAGATGAAAATTATTGATCGCATGGCGCAGCATCATCTGCTCGCCTGTTCCAATCCGGCAATAGTGCGGAAGGTCTTTACTGGTCATGTGGGCGTTGCAGTAAAAGCCGAGGCCGGCAAATCTTTCCGATTGAACTGCTCTCGCATTTTTGACACGTTCGAGGATTTTCGCGCTGGGTTCGCCATTGGGGGCGGCCAGCAGTTCCTCCTGGCTCAGGTGGGGGACTTCCACATGCAGGTCAATGCGGTCGAGCAGCGGCCCGGAAATTTTTCCCCGGTATTTTCTGACTTCATTCGGTTTGCAACGGCAGCCGACGACCGGATTCAGTCTGCCGCACGGACACGGATTCATCGCCGCCACCAGCATGAACTTGGCGGGAAAAGTGAAACTTCCGGCGGCGCGGGCCACATTCACCATGCCGCTTTCCAGCGGCTGGCGCAGAACTTCCAGCACGTTCCTTTTGAATTCAGGCAGTTCGTCGAGAAACAGCACCCCGTTATGGGCCATGCTGATTTCACCCGGCGACGGATTTTTGCCGCCGCCGATCAACCCGATATCGCTGATGGTATGGTGCGGCGAACGGAACGGACGGCGGTTGAGCAGCGGCTGCCCGGAAGAGAGCAGGCCGAGGACACTGTGAATACGGCTGGTCTCCAGCGTCTCCTCCAGCGTCATGTGCGGCAATATTCCGGCGAGCCTAGCGGCAATCATGCTTTTACCGGTGCCAGGCGGGCCGATCATCAGGCTGTTATGGCCTCCGGCGGCGGCGATTTCCAGCGCGCGTCTGGCCATCGCCTGGCCTTTGACTTCCGCGAAATCCGGATCGCGCCCGTTATCGGCGCGGATATAGCTTTGCAGGTCGGCCTTGTACGGCAGCATCCCGCCTGCATTAAAATATTCCACCGCTTCCCGCAGTGAGCCTACCGGATAAACAGGAAAGCCGCCAGCCGCCAGCGCGGCTTCCTCGGCATTGTAATGTGGCACCAGCAGCGCTTCCAAACCTGGTTCGGAGCTGACTTTCACCGCGACCGGCAGCGCGCCGCGCACCGCGCGGACGGAGCCGTCCAGCGCCAGTTCCCCGATAATGGCGGTTTTAGCCAGCTTTGTCCGGTCAATATAACCGGTGGCGGCCAGCATGCCCAGCGCAATCGCCAGATCGAATCCCGCGCCTTCTTTTTTCAAATCGGCCGGGGCCAGATTGACCAGCGTGGAGCCGTGCGGATGCGGAAAACCGGTGCTGTGCAGCGATGAACGCACCCGGTCACGGCTTTCCTTGATGGCGGTGTCGGGCAGCCCGACGATGGAAACCAGATCCTGTTCGCCGGAACCGGTGGCGTTGACTTCCACCTCCACCATATAAGCGTCAATCCCGATAACTGCCGCGGAAAATGTTTTAGCCAGCATATTCTCTCTTCAGTTGTTTATATTCAATGGCATTTTCCGTAACTTATACTCTGCACGGTTGAAAATTCAACTATAGATTGCGAAGATTTTGAGAATTGGTTCGTATTCTGAGAGGCTGCCGATACCGGGGTATCGAAGGCCTCGAAGAGTGCGAAACCAAACTCTAAAGATCGCAACCGCTTTGCGGTGAATGTCTTGCGGCTGTATTTTTCCGCTCATCCTTCCTGCGATGTGGGTATCGCCTGTCAGTCGGATCAAAAAAATTCAATCCACAATCCTATTCATCTATAGTTGAATTTTCAACCGTGCAGAGTATATATCAGGTTATTGACAACTCAAACCGGAATAATGAAAATTATCGGCAGACTGTTCAGCCGGTAATTTCCCAGCGGCACAGATCGCGGCTTCGCGCGAACCCGATGGCGGCGCTGTGGCTGTGCTCGGAATCTTCACCGTGGAATGCCATCCGCCAGCAGTCGTGGCTGGAACGCAGATCAAGTACCATTGCCGCCGAAATGCCGTTGGCGGCCCATGACGGCACCGGCAAATCAAGATAGCGGATATCTCTCCAGTGAATCAGATCCTCCGACTTTGCCATTCCGATTCCGCGACCGCTGCGGCAGGGCGAAAAGAACATGATCCAGCCGCCATGGTCATCCGGGATCAGGCACGGATTTTCCACGGTCACGCCGTCGGGAGTATTGCTGCTGCTGAAAACCGGGGTGTCAGTAAATTCCTCCCAGCTGCGCAAATCGCCGGAGCGGAGAATGCCGAAACGGCCTTCGGTTTTATAAAGACAATAATAAAGTCCCTGATGTTTGACCAGATAAGGATCAATCTTGCGCGCGGAAGCAGACCATTGCGGTACCGGCCGGCTGATAACGAACTCTTCCGGTTTCGACCAGTCAGTCAGATTGCGGCTGCGCATCAGGTAGAGGCGGCAATGCTCATCCGCCCAGAGCTGCCCTTCCGGGATCGGATAGCTTTGCAGACATAGAACATATTCGCCGTTGACTTCCATGAGATTTCCCGGACTGGAAAAATTCAGCGGCGAATCTGACAACCGCCGGGTGTCCCAATGCTGGAAGTCACGGCTTCTGCTCAGTTCGATAAACAGCGAACGCCGTCCATGAAGCGGCTCCTCCACTGTGGTATGGAAACAGAGCAGTTCCCCGCCCGTGAAATAAAGCGCCGGGTCGCGCAGAAACTGCCGCGGCCGCCGGTCCAAAGCCGGAGAGGAAAGCGATGATATTTTAATTTTCATCCCGATACAATATCGTAGTTGCTGTACAAATCAATAAGGCTTTTTACTCTTTCAGCACGCCGCTGCCGTAAAGTTCCGGATTCTTGCCATCGGCGATACCGCTGTACCATTCCAGCCAGTGGCGCTGATAGCGTTTCCCGGCGATACTGTCGCAATCATTGATCAGCAGACTGAGTTTAACCGGCATTCCCGGGCGTGGATTTTTCACATTCAGGGATTGCCATGGTATGTCTATCCGGTAAGTGATGAATTCCCCTTCGCGCTGCCAGGATGCTTTTATTCCCGTCAGCGGCTTGCCGAGTTCGGACAATGTTCTATTCGTGCTGGACCAGACCAGCGACCGGCACTGGCCGTCAGCCGCCGGCATCAATCCGAATTCAGTAAATGATGTTTCCTGGATGCCGTCATTGTTGGGACGGATCATCTCCTCCTGCGGAACGCAGAAACCTATTTGCAGCGAATCCCCCTGCCACATGCTTTCCGGCTGTTCGGCAGTAATCTGCCACCGGTCGCGGCACACCAGCCGCAGCAGCAGGGATTCACGGCTCCAGCCAAGATAAAGTTTACCTTCAGGGCGGTCAAATTCACCCTCAATGCTGTGACGACTGTATTCGCCGCCGGAAAGCTCGAAGGATGCCGTCGCCGGCCATGAGGAAAGCGGAGTCGATGCTTCAACTTTCGCCAGCGGGAAGCGGTTCAGCGCCGGCAGCGGTTCCTGCCAGGAATATTTCCGGTCCAGCGTTAATTCCGCGGTATACTGATGCGGCCGGCCGAATGCCGGCGGCGGCAGCGCAATATGCGCCGGCCGGTTTACTTCGATTTCCGCCGCGGCCATAATCTTGTCGTCTTCGCGAACTTTGAACTGCATGTGCGGGTCTTTGACCGTGCCGGACGGAGTGAAAGCCAGTTCCGTGCCGCCGGAGGCAGACGTCTGCAGTTTGACATCCCGCAGTTCGACCGGCGGCAAAATCTGAAACTCGCGCCGCCAGATGTTCCGGCTTTCGCCGTTTTCAACCAGATGGAAAAACAGTGTTGTCTCGCCGGGCCGCGCCTCGACTGGAACTTCGACAGTCACACTGCGCCTGGTGCCGCCGCCTTCGACTTTTGCCGTCCAGCCGGCGGGAACCTCAACGCGCAGCGCCGCGCCGGGACGTGCCAGCGGGGCTCCGTTCATGACTGCCGTCATTCTGCCGCCGGGATTTGCCTTGAATATCTCAGGGGAGAATTCGACCTTCAACCCGGTCAGCCGCCGCACATCATCCGGATCGCTGCCGGCAATGTATACCGGCGCCTCATCGACGGTAAGATCGATCATGCCTTTCTCCAGCGGTTGTTCGGTAACAGTGCCGCAGACCCCGGTGATAATGGCTTTTGCTCCGCCCAGCGGAATCTTCAACTGCTGCGGCCGGCCGGAGAGCGAATAAGCCGCCAGCAGCGGTTTGCCCTGCCGCGAAAACAGCAGCACCCTGACACCGCGCCCGAATTCAATAACGCCGATATAATCGGCGTTATAAGTCTGCCGCGATACAGTGGCCCAGGCGGCAAAGGCCGGTTTGGGCTCGCGTATCGGGGAATTTTTGGGATGGCCGCGCAGAATGCCGTAATCGAGTTCGCGTGGACTGGTGGCTTCGTTCCACAGGCCGATATGCCAGACACAGGCGCGAAGGTTTTTGATCCGGCGGTTGAGCAGTACGACGCGGGCGAGATAAGCGGCCTGCTGAAGTTCGGTCACTTCGCCGCCGGGTTTGGTCGAATAGCCAATTTCGCTGATATAGAGCGGAATATCTTTGCCGGTGATGCCGCGCAGGTCGCGTTCAAGCCGCGAAAGAGTTTCGACATAGCCGGAGGTGTCCGGCGGCGCGGCGTTGGGAATATACGGATGCAGCATCACCGCATCAATATAGCGGATGATGTTGAAATTGCGATAATAGCCGGTAATCTGCCCGTACTGATTAAGGCTCATTGGATTGATGCAGATTCCCGCCAGCGGAACACCTGGAGTATTGCGGCGGACCAGTTCGCTCGTGTTGACCATGATGTCAACCACATCCTGCATCGTACCATGGAAATTTTCTCCGACCATCGGCTCGTTCTGGGTTTCCCAGACATCCGCCAGCCCTTGATGGGAAATCAATTCTTTCGTCACTTTTTCCCGGATTTCCGGCCAGTCGGCAGCCGGGACCGGAACCATTTTCTTGAACGGGTTAAGAATGTTCAAACACCGGATGACCTTGACCGGACTGCGCTGCTGCAACTGTTCAGCGGTCGGCGCGGCTGCAACCATCTCTTTTTTCTGGAAGAGGGTGAAAAAAAGTTCACGGGTCCATTTGGCGCCGCCCAAACGCAGTAATTCCGGAGTCAATCCGCCCCATACGCCGAACGCCGGTTCCGGCGTCGAATAATAATCCGGCGGCAATGGCGTGGTTATCAGCAGCGAAGTGCTTTTTTTATGTAGAATCCGGCCTGACAGGATCAGCGAGGCGTTAATGCAATAATAGCCGGGATTGCTCAATTCCGCCTGCATGGCGGTATCGGCGGTTCCGCTGCGGGTTAAAACAGATTTACCATGAGCGTCGGTTATTTCCATGGCGATGGATGCGCCGGCCGGGGCACCGGCAGCTGTCAGTTTTACCGGTGTCGGATGTTCGTAAATTTGTACCGGTCCGGACAGTTCCAGGGTCAGGGGTTCAACGGCTGATTTTTTTTTTGCCGCTTCCTTTTCCGGCGCGGCTTTTTCGGTACTTATTTGCAGATTGTCTATCCAGACTTTACCGGGTTTAGTCCCGGCGACAGCATTGATATAAAGGCCGATATTGTTGACGTCCTGCCCCTGAGCCTGAGCTGGAACCGGACCGAAGACAAATTCCTTCCGGGTCCATTTGGTTGCCGGAGTGAATTCGAAATCGCTTTGGCTCCGGTCATCCGGCAGCCAGAACATGACCGGTTTTTTGCCCTGAAGCATCAGTGCAAGCTGAATCTTCGGTCCGTCTTTTTCGAGCTCGCCTTTGCTGTCAAAACTGAAACGGTAGATGGTGTCAGGCTTCAGCGGAACGAACTGTACCACGCTGACGATTTTTGGCGGTGTCAGACAGAGACTCTGAGAACCTTGCGTCCCTGTGCCGGGGTCAATCTGAGCGGCGGAAGGCAGATCGATCCAATAACCGTCGGTTCCACTTTCGAAAGACGGATTTATCAATTCCAGTTGCTTATTCCGTACATTGCTTTCCGCTGTTTTTGTTACTGTCTTATTTTCTATCGCTTTCGTCTCTGTCTTATTTTCTACTGCTTTCGCCGCGATTTTCTTTTCCGCCGTTTCCGGTGTGGATTCGGTAGTGACTTGCAAGTTGTCTATCCATACTTTGCCGGGTTTAGCCCCGGTGACAGCATTGATGAACAACCCTATTCGTGTAACGTCCTGTCCTTGTGCCTGAGCGGGAACCGGACCGAAAACAAATTCACGTCTGGTCCATTTAGTTGCCGGAGTGAATTCGAAATCGCTTTTGCTCCGGTTATCCGGCAGCCAGAACATGACCGGTTTTTTACCCTGGAGCATCAGCGTCAGTTGAATCTTCGGGCCGTCTTTGTCGATTTCGCCCTTGCTGTCGAAACTGAAATGGTAGATTTCGCCCGGATGCAGCTCAATGAACTGCACTACGCTGACTGGCGGTTGAAGACTGAGGCTCTGCGCCCCCTGCGCAGAGGTATCGGCATCGATTGCGGCCGACGCGGGCTTGTCGATCCAGTAGCCGCCGGTTCCCTGTTCGAATGAGGGATTCTGCAGCTTGATTTCCTCGCCAAAGCCGGCGGCACACAGCAATGTCAATAACATTCCTGCAACGATTTTAAGCATTTTCAATTTTCCTTTGAAACTCTTATTTTAACCACAGACACAGAGAATTTTTTTACCATTTACCATTTACCATTTACCATTTACCATTTACCATTTACCAGTCACCAGTCACTTTACGGAAGGGTGAACGGCGCATCATTGTTTTCAATATAATAATTTTGCACCTGCGGATAGAACTTCATCATGGTGTTCCGGTCCGTCGGCCTGACGCTGCCGTCAAGATACCAGATATTGGCCTGATTGCTGTGGCGCAACTTCATATAAAATTGCGATCCGCTGTTCCATTCGATCATGTAAAGCTGCTGCGGCGAGGCCAGCCAGCCGCCTTTTCCGTAACTGTCGGCCATGAACCAAATATTGCTCGGACTTGTTTTGGTATACAGTTGCGTATTGTTTATACGGGTGGCTTTCACGGTTCTGGTCTTGTCCATATCCGCATTAATCCCATACGTGAAAACGGCGTTGCTGTTATTGGTAAATACCGTCCGCCCGGTATCGCTGGGACAGAGAAAGATGTTTGACAGCGGCAGATAACGTTTATCAACCATCAAATTTGACCAGTAATAAGTTGCGGCTGGCGCGGGATGACAGAACCAGCCGTTAAAGTCGTCAGCATAAAATTTGACGGCAAGGCCGATCTGTTTCTGGTTGCTGACGCATTTTGTTGCTTTAGCCTTGTTCCGCGCCTTGCCGAGCGCCGGCAGCAGCATTGACGCGAGAATCGCGATGATCGCGATCACCACAAGGAGTTCGATGAGTGTAAAAAATCTTAATGTCCAACGAGTTGCGCCTTCGTGGTTTTGTAGCTTGCGTTTCATGTTGCTGCCTCCCTGGTGCTGGTTGATTTTAAAATTTAAAGTTATTGTCTGCGTACCGAATCCCTGCATATCAGTTCTTCCGGCATGAGTATACTTTGCGGAACATACGGCTCATCGCGTCTTTTTATGGATTCAAGCAGGATATCCGCGGCTTTGCGCCCGATATCCTCCGGAAACTGTTTAACGGTTGTCAATTTAGGACGCATAATAGAGGATAGCATAATGTCCCCGAAGCCGATAAGCGAAAGATCCTCCGGAATGCGGATGCCAAGTTCATTTGCCGCAGCCATCGCCTGATAGGCACAATTGTCGTTAAAGCAGACAAGGCCTTCCGGCCGGTCAGATTTGGACAGCATTTTGAGAATAAGCTCATAACCGTAGTTTGGAAGGTTTCCCACATCCACACACCAGGAGTCTTTCACTGGCAGACCGTGTTTCTGCATTGTCTCCACAAAACCCTGCCACCGTTCAGTACCGGAACTGACAACAGAGTATTTTATGAACCCGATGTTTGAAATGCCTCTTTCAATCATGTGCTCGGTGGCGAGTGCCGCCCCGCGGACATTGTCACTGCCGACATAATTAAACTCATTGCCGGGCCAGGTCTGGTCGATGACCACTATCGGATTATGAAAGTCTCTCAATTCTTTTAAGTAATTGGAGCCGGGAATCTTCATCGGCGGGAAAAACAGCAGGCCGTCGACGCGGCGGCGCGAAAAACGCGAAAAAACTTGAGCTTCATGCGATACCAGCACGTCCCAGCATATTATCATCGTTTCATATCCGGCGGCGCACAGCTTCTCAAAAACTCCGGTAAGTATTCCGCCGGCAAAACTGTCATAGAAATTATTATATGCAATCCCGATGGTTTTGCTGCGCCCGGTCTGCATGCTTTCCACAAGCGCATTGGGCTGATAATTATACTTGAGCGCCACTTCCTGTATCTTTTTGCGGGTTCCGAGCTTTATCATCGGATGTCCCTTCAATGCCTTCGAGACCGTGGACTCTGATACATTGCAGACGTTGGCGATGTCTTTCAACGATACCATTGGAATTCTCCAAGTTCATTTAAAGAGTTCATATCGACAATAACTATTATAACCCCCGGTTCAAAAAATTTCAAGTACTTGAAATAATATTTATCAATATTTATATAAAGCGTTTGTAGTAAAGATATTTTGCATTATTGCAAACAATTGCAATATGCGATTTCACATGTCTGTTAAACAACTGCTGGTTACGTTGAATTTTTTTTATGGTTTATACCACTTGGCAGGCAGGGCCTCGCGCTCCAGTTCCAGCAGCTCATTCATGATGTTTCTGGCGTCGCCTATGTTATTAATAATCGGGTCGGTACACATGGCTTTCAACAGAGTTTGATGGTCGCAGGTGACGGCGGCCTCCGCCGTCAGTTCGTGCGCATCCAGCACCTGCATCTGTAAACCGAGCAGTCCGCGCGGCATTGCTCCGAAAGGTTTCGGACGGACGCCATTCATATCTACATCACATTCCAGTTCCAGGAATGCATCATCCGGCATATTGGTTACCGCCCCGCGGTTGGGACTGTTAATGAAGAACGGCTTCTTCAAATCACCGCACATGCTTTCAATGATATCGGTGGCATGGTCGCCGTGATCCATCTTCAGAAATTCATCAATCAGGGTTTCGCCGCTGGCCAGCTTTTCGGTTTTCTCCCAGGCTGCTTTCATCTCATCCGCGCGGTTGTAGGCGTCAAATAATATGACCGGTTCCGGCTCGTTCGGCGTAACGCCGTATCCTTGAAAGAACGGCACATATTCTTTAGTATGGCTGGGCGCGGTAGGATAGGCTCCATAAATATCAAACAGCTGCAGCGCGTAATTCATATTCAGGCGCGGCTTGGCTTTCGGGCTGGGTTCTGTCTCCCATTCCGCGGTGGCATGTTTTGCCAGATTCTCCCGCCAGGCTGGCATCATATCTCTTCCGTCAAAAGTGCATTTTGTCACCCAGGTGCAATGGTTGACCCCGGCGATTTTAATGTCGAATCCGGCATCAATTTCCGGCGGAATAGATTTTGCATCTTCCGGCAGCACTCCCGCCATAACCATATAATGTTTTCTGAAATACGGCAGATGATTGCCGTCGCACAACGCAAAACTCTTTACATCCGGAGCATAGCGCATCAGCGCGATGCCAAGCACCGAGGACGGATTAATAAAATTGACAACCCAGGCGTCCGGCGCAAGTTTTCTGACATCGTTGACTACGTCCAGCACATGCGGGATCTCGCGCAATGCACGGAATATCCCGCCGGGTCCGATGGTGTCGGACGAACACATCGTGACGCCGTATTTAGCGGCAATCCGGGTATCGACGCCGCGATAGTGGGCATTGCGCTCGGAAAAGGTCAAAACTACGAAATCAGCATCTTTCAGCACTTCCTTGCGGTCAACCGAACCAATGAGTTTCGTCGGGGCGCCAGTCGCGTCGATAGCACGCCGGGCAAGTTTCATCATGGTATCCAGCGCCGCTGGATTCGTGTCCACCAGCGCCAGCGTGCCGTGACACAGATATTCGCTGTTAATCATCTTCCAGATTGCCGGCTTGCCGAAAAAGTAACTTCCGGCGCCGACAACAACAACTTTAGGTGATTTTATCAATTTATATCTCCAATATTGTTTTTATGTTTCAAATGTTGATTATATTATACATACACATTATATTAAAAATCTATTGTATTTTTGGCTAAAATATTGTAATTTTGTTCCAATGACAACAAAGCGGGACGGAATGATATGGGATTGATCAGGAATAATATTTATTACCGGGTGCTGCCGGAATCCGAGACCGGGCCGATGCCGGTTTCTCTGCGTTCAGCCGGTCATTATATAGTATCAAAAAACTGGACTGACCGGCTCGATGTGGTAAAAGACTTTGTCGAAGTATTCTGGGGCATTGAAGGCGAGGGGCAGTTCTGCATCGAAGGAAATAATTATCTGCTGAAACCGGGCTACGTTACATACTATTATAGAAAAGAACCGCACATCATCCGCGCAATCAGCAGCCGCTGGCAGTACCGCTGGTTCACTTTTGACGGACCGATGGCCAATGATATGATGAAAAGCTTCAATTACCCGCGAACGCCGTTTTATGCCGGCCCCTGCCCCGAAGAACTGTTTATGAAGCTGGAGGAGGATATTCATGATCTGACGCCATACGGACTGAGAAAAGCCGGCGCGGCAGTTTACGCGCTGCTGGCGGCGGCCGGCGGACGCGGCGAAAAAGCTGCGACCGGCGATTTACTGGTGCAGCATGTACTGGAGTTCATTGAGGAAAATTATGCCAACGAAACAGTCAATGTCAACACTATTGCCGACGCGCTGGGAATTCACCGTTCCAGTCTCAACCGGAAATTCCAGGCGAAAATGCAGATGCCGCCCGGCGATTATCTCTGCCATGTCCGGATTCAGAAAGCACTGTCCATGCTGCGCACCACCAGCTTGTCAGCATTGGAGATCGGCAGCCGCTGCGGCATTCCGGATCCGTGTTACTTCTCTAAAGTCATTAAAAAATTCACCGGCATGTCCCCGGGCAGCTTCCGCAAGCAAGAATAAAGCTATCCGGCTGCATCCAAATTCATGATGTTTCAGCACGATAATACCAGTTGCAAATGAAATAATTATGCATATAGTAACCGTTCCAATATGAATAAATGGCAAAAATAGGCAGGCAGCACCTGCAAAAGGATAATTTTAAAATGGATAATTTTTTAAAAGAGCCGGCGAATGCTCCGGCTGAAGCATGGCTTGCAAAGGTTGTGGAAACGGTCGCGCCGGTACAGGCGGAACTGCTGAAACGGGCTCAAGCCACCATGCTGGGCAATATTGTGCAATGCGACGCCTGGAAACCGTATCGCGGCATTATGCCGTCGCTCGGCACTTATCGCGGCGTCTGGAACTGGGACTCCGCTTTTCATGC
>CAIMFA010000492.1 GCA_903840185.1 uncultured Lentisphaeria bacterium
AATGCCTTAAAAAATCTCGGTGGTTGGGGCAGAGCCCCAAATCTGGAATGACGGCACGATGCCAGTTAA
Source organism: uncultured Lentisphaeria bacterium (assembly GCA_903840185.1). Taxonomy (GTDB): domain Bacteria; phylum Verrucomicrobiota; class Lentisphaeria; order Victivallales; family Victivallaceae; genus CAIPAT01. The sequence continues at coordinate 70 of CAIMFA010000492.1, forward strand.
AATGAACTCAAGTGTTCAGGTCTCCAAGTTGAGACGCTACCAAAAAATTACCTGAACATCAACCAATACTTTTTTTATATGGTCATTCTGATGGTGGACAGGGGGTTAGCAGAGAGATGCGGATGAAAATGAAATCTTTAACAGATATTTATGGAAAATTCTATTTCAAATCGACTGGAATTGAAGAATATTTCAGTACCTTGGAAGAAAATAAACTTCCCACTTGGAGAGATGAACTTTATTATAACGCACATCAAGGAACCTATACAACTAGTGCGATAAGTAAAAAATTGAATCGGCGTGCAGAAGAATTGTTACATACTATTGAAGCGGTTTCCGTTATTGGTGGGCTTATTAATAGTAAGACTGCTACTGAAAAACTATGGAAAAAAACGCTGGTTTTGCAATTCCATGACCAGCTGCCGGGTACCTGTGTGAAAGAAGCTCTTCAGGACTCACGTGATACTTATAAACAAATCTTCGCTGAAGGGGAAAAAGTCAGGGAAAGAGCATTAAGAACAATTTTCGGGAAGAGTAAAACTGACAATATCGGCATCTACAACCAACTTGGATTCATGCGTAATGACTATTCCATTGTTGAAGCGGAAAAAGGTTATTTTACTGATCTTCATGGGAAACAGTTAGCCTCTCAGAAAATTGGTCTTAATAAATGGTTACTCGCATCCGGACATATAGACTCATTTTCAGGGAAAATGATAAAGATGGCATCCAAACCGAAAAATGTTTTGGGAAATTCTTTAAAAAAACCATTTAGTGCAACTCTCAATGAGATAGCTACACCTTTTTATAATGTTAATTTTGAAAAAGGTGGAATTTTAACATTGTTGCAATTTTCAAAATCAAAGAAAAAAATCATAACCACCCCATCAAATTTATTTCAGATGTTCTTAGATGACAATTCTAGTTATCCCGCATGGGATATTTCCTATGATTTTGCTAAAATCCCTGCGGAAAAACCAAAATGCTGTAAATGGCAACTAATTAATATTGGACCATTAAGGACAACTTACCAATCGGAATGGCGCATAGGGAAATCTCAAATAATTCAATATATACATTTTTATCGGGATATTAAACGAATTGATTTTGAGACAGAAATTAATTGGCTTGAAAATGCCAGATTGCTTAAAATCGCTTTTTGCCCTAATCTCAACACTGATTCCGCCAGATATGAAACTCAATTTGGAACAATAAAAAGGGGGTTAACCGGGAAAAATATTTTTGAAAAAGTTCAATTTGAAGTACCGCATTTACGATGGGCTGATATGTCTGAAGACAACTTGGGCATGGCTCTAATGAATGATTGTAAATATGGTATTGATGCATCCCCCGGCATGTTAAGATTAAGTCTCTTGAGAGCGCCAGATTATCCTAATCCGGAAATTGATCGTGGAAAGCATTATTTTGTTTATAGTTTGTATCCCCATGAATGCTCCTTTAAAAACAGCCATGTAGTTGAGAGAGCGTTAGAGTTAAATATGCAGTTGATTTCGGTCAAAAATGTAAAAAATAATCCGGAAACATTTGTAAAATTGAAAAAAGGCAAAATAATCGTGGATACAATAAAGTGGGCTGAAGATAGTAATGATATAATTATCCGTGTTTATGAACCGTATCATCGCAGATCAGTTCAATCTGAAATTTTTGTCAACGGAGCATCAAAGATATTTGAAACTAATATTCTTGAACACAATATTCGTGAAATTCTTTGCGACAATAACAGTTTTAATTTTATTTTGAAAAAAGCAGAAATTAAAACTTTTAGAATTATTAGAAATAAAAAGGTTTAATTATATTTACTTGATAGTGCCGAGGTAGCGTTGGAAATAACGTAGTTCGCCTGCAAACAATTAATGATTAGTCGTTTATGTCAATAGTATTAACAAATAAACAGTCGCTATGGTAAAAAGGAAACAGGAGCGCATATGAAATAAAAAATGGCTGATTCTCAAGATATGTTACTGTAAAAGAAGCATCGACTAAGAAAGGTGGAGTCATGCATACAGAACTATAAAAAAAGAAGACATCGACCATGAAAGAATGTAGCCCGGTATCGTTTGAGGGTCAAGTGATTTGATGTGCATAAAAATAATTGGGTAATCAATTTACGGCATTGTCACCGGTAATTGAATAAATTAAGCATGAATCCGAATCCTGAAAAACTGTCGAAGTTATTAAAGAAACATTATTCTGGCGCCGAATATCGGAGTGTTTACGAAGTGGGGTTCAGTGGGTTCTGTACCCACCGAAAGTTATGTGAACTTGGGATAAAGAATATCGTGATCAACCCGGCGGATGTGCCGACCAGCGGTAAAGAGCGGGATTGCAAAAATGATGTAATAGACAGCAGAAAGTTAGCCATGGAATTAGAAAACCAGACCTTGGAGGCGGTCTATGTTCCCAGTCAGGAAAACTTGGAGTTGAGAAATTTGGACAGGCGTGAGACAAAGCTGGCCAGCAATATAACAAGGATCAAAAATCGGATACGAAGTCACTTAAATTTTATCGGCCTGAAGTTTCGAGTTGGTCCGGGAGGGCTTTGAAAATTATGCAGACGGATGCTCAAAAGCGTTATGATTATGCACTGTCGAGTGATTTACGGGAATTGCACTTCCTGCGGGAAGAGAGATTGTGCGTAATCCGTGACGAACAAACATGTTTGAAGCGACTGAAGCGCACTGAAATCCAGAAACATCTGCAAAGCATACCGGGAATCGGCTTCCGTACCGCCGTTGTACTCCAGGCGGAATTATTGGATTTGACGCGCTTTACGGATAAAGACGCTGAGTTCTTAGTCGGTCGGCTCCCCGGCTTATCGGCAGCGGAGAGCATGAGGAGAGCCGTTCTGCGGGAATCCGCAAGAAAAATAGGTTATCAAGTCCTCTTTCCGGCAATGGGAGAAATTAGGTACCAGTAAATGGACAGGTTTTAGTTTTTCATGGATGTCATGTATGCAGGCTCTTCACGAGATGCTGCTCCAAAGCTGGAGCCCGTCGCCGGGTATTGCCAATACCGGAGTGATCAGAATATTCCCGGCAATACCATACCGTATACACAATGCGGAATTCAAAAACTTGCGAACAGAGGGGGGCACAAGGTTTCCGCCATAAGAAAGAACAACATTACAACATGGTTTAAAATAACAGCGGGGAAAAGTGGAATTATCAAGATAAGAAATAATTTTGGAAAGCGAAAATACGAATGGAGCATGACAGGCATAAAAAAACGTAAAGATAATTATGAGATTTATCTGGAAAAAGGTCGATCCATTACAGCCTCGCTGCTTGAAGCAGACAAAGTGTTATGATAAATATCAGTTGTTTTAAATTTTAAAAATATATGTTTGTCCGCGAGAAATTAACCTTGTCTGCAAGCTTTTGATGCTGGATATTTCCGCCGCCTGGCAGATGCAGCATGGTTGATTGTACGAAGAAATCAAGAGAATGGAAATTATATATGTACTATACATCTAGGGAAAGAGTTTTATCTACTTTTGCTCATGAAAAATCAGATAAAGTACCATGTTGGTGTGGCGCGTCTATAGAATTCTGGGAAAAAGCCAAAAAGGAGTTAGGTCTTGACGATGAGGATTTGCGAGTAAAACTTGGCGATGATTTCAGACGGGTTTATGCTGAATATACGGGCCCTGATTTTATTTTACCTGAAAATATTACTTTTCGTACAGTTTTCGGCGTTTATCGGCATGGGTTGGGATATGGTCATGCGCTGATACATCCTCTGGCAGAAGCATCCATGAAGGAAATTGAGAATTATTCATGGCCAAATCCGCAATGGATCAACACTTCATGCATAAAGAAACAGGCGCTGCAATGGGATGGCAAATATGCCATTCTCGGCGGCGACTGGTCTCCGCTATGGCATGATGTCATTGATCTTCTCGGAATGGAAAATTTATATATAAAAATGTATGAAAATCCTGAGCTTGTAGATGCAGTTTTCGAAAACGTTGCAAATTATTATTTGGCGGTCAATCGAAAAATCTTTGACGAAGCGAAGCAGTTTATTGATATTTTTTTTATCGGCAATGATTTTGGAGGACAAACCGGCCCACTGCTAAGTCCTGAACTATTCAGTCGCTTTGTGCTTAAACATCTGAAGAGACTAATCCATCTTGGGCATGACTACGGTCTTAAAGTTCAATTACATTGCTGTGGAGGGATTGAGCCCCTGATTCCTATTCTTATAGCAGCAGAGCTAGACGCGCTGCACGCAATACAGCCGGATTGCCGCGGAATGGACCTGCATCATTTGAAGATGACTTATGGAGACAAAATCGTATTTAATGGAGCGATTGATTCACATCATGTGCTGATTAACAGTACCCCTGAGATTGTCCGGGAAAAGACCCTAGAGACCTTAAAGATCATGATGCCTGGCGGCGGATATGTTGCCGGAGCAAGTCATGATACTATTTTAGAGGAAACTCCTGTGGAAAACCTTATTGCAATGTTTGACGCAATACACGAATTTGGTGTTTACTGATTTATAAAGGCATCAGGCATAATTCTCTCTTTCAAATAATAATAACCGCAATGTAATTAAAAGTCCAGAATTTGAATAATTTAAGGGAGTAACTATTATGGTTGATCATGATCGTGAAATTATCAGGATACTGATATCTCAATATCTTGAATACGCATCGGATCCTATTAATGAAGCCCGTAGAAAGGGGTGGCACCGGATAAATGATCTAGAACTCAATGTGCGCCCAATGGTATGGATTAATGAAGAACCCTGGCAGGAACTTAATTATGACGGTTTCCTTACATTGCAATGTCATGAGCCATATCTGCGGGACGTGGAACGTTTTCTGCGCAGGACTCTCTTTAAATGGAAGTACTTACAGGCAGATATGATTATTGATCCTTTTCTGACAGTCCGCAAGGTTACGAACTTTGATGAATTTTGCGGGATGAAAATCAATGAAGACATCATTGGAGATATGACTGAAGGCGGAGTGGTTTCACACGGTTATGTCACTCAATTTGTAACCATTGATGATGTTGAGAAAATTAAGATGATCGATATTGTTTATGATGCGATAGAGACCGAAAGACGGTTAGACCTGTTACGTGATTGCTGTGGCGATATGCTGAAAATTCGCATGGAGGGTCAGGGATTCATTCACTTTACGCCATGGGATAAGATTGCCATGTGGTACAATCCAATGGAAATTTTGATGGATCTGATGCTTAAGCCTGAGCTTATGCATGCCATTGTCAACCGTTATACTAATGCAATGCTTTACCAGCTTGATCAGTTGGAAGCAATGAATTTATTAGCGCTGTGTAATGACAATGTAAGAATCGGCTCTGGAGGTCTGGGATATGTATCAGATCTGCCCGGCAGTAATTATGATCCAAACTATATCCATCCGTACAATCAGTGGGGTAATGCCATGCCACAGATTTTCTCTGAAGTGAGCCCGGACATGCATGAAGAATTTGCATTGCAGTATGACAGGAAATGGTTGAACCGCTTTGGCTTGAGCTATTACGGTTGTTGCGAACCTCTGCACAACAAACTTGGTATTTTAAGATCAATCAGCAACCTTCGTAAAATTTCAGTAAGCCCCTGGGCTAATATTGAGAAAATGGCTTCGGAAACCAATGGACGTTATGTATTATCGATCAAACCTTCACCTGCGTGTTTTGCTGAAGACTTATGGCAGCCGGGAAGAGTTAGAGATAACTTGCTCCGTCTTTTTGAAATTACTCGAGGCTTACCTGTTGAATTTATCTTCAAGGATATCAGCACATGTCGAAATGATGTTACACGAATTACTCAATGCTGTGATATAATGCGAGAAATTATTGAAGCATAGCAAGCAGAGCCATTTTGCAATGACTTTGATTGTATCATTAATAGATAACTGAAATATCACAAATGGAAAGCCATATTACGAAGATGAGGAGATATGTATGACAGATAGAATTTTATGGGAATATCTTGAGGAGTTGCCGGAGCAGGAAGCAGCGTGGAGGGAGTGGAAGAGCCGCCTGACAAACTGGCATCGGTTTAACCCTTTCTATACCCATTTTCTTAGAGTCGAAGGCCGCCGCGTCAAGCTGCTTAATTGCCCTTCGCCATGTGAGCAAGGCTATCCGCGTCAGGTTGTGGAAAATTCACCTTCTGACATCAAGGCGGTATGCCCGCAGAACAACGCTGATCCAATCCAGCTCAAGTTCAGAGACATCCTTATCTACTCATTGCGCCGGGAAGCTTTGCATCAGGCAATTTGCATTGCGTTGCAGATTAATCCAGCCGAATACGGCGTACCCGGATCCGGTATTACCTGGTACCTCGGCGATTATTCCGGTACAGAGGTATATTTAACGTATAAAACATCAACTCTGACCGATACCATAAGTTCGCTTTACATTTTACTCCAGAAACCGTTCATTCTGATGGTGCCGACAGTAAAAAACATAACCCCGGAAATACAGCAGTTTCTTGCAAGGAATAATTCCGTATTATTCTCCATGGAAGCGGAATTGAGTTTGCAGTCGGACGGTTCATACAGGCCTAAACGCAGTATATCGGAATGCATTAAACCATCCAATCAGCCTAATCCGCAACGCTATCAGAGCAAAATATTGCCGATTGAGGCGTATAAATATATAGTTTATAGTGAGTCGTAAATCATCTTGTCGAAGATAATTTAAGTGCAAATTCAAAGTGTAAAATGAGATGAGGAGAAACGATGTTCAAGCAGATATGGTTCCCGGAGATGGTACAGCATCACATAATGAGCCGACACGGCAAAGAGGATCTCAACTCCCGTTATTATTCCACAACTTATCCAGATGTTTACGCGGCGGCGGAACGGACTTTCGGCTCGTGGGGCGAAGCCATCGAATCCTGCGGCCTGGATTACAGCCTGATCAAAAAGTATAAAACATGGACCAGGCAGTCAGTGCTGGACGAAATCCGGCGTCTGGCGAAAGCGGGAGAACCGCTGTTCTCGCAGCACGCCCAGGATCACCACAAGCCGTTGTATATGGCGGCGATCAGACGCTTTGGCAACTGGAGTAAAGCGCTCCAGTCTGCCGGGGTGGATTATAAGAGTGTCCGGTTGCGCCGGAGTATGACGAAGGCGGAAATTAAAAACGAAGTCCTGGCTTTATTCCGCAGCGGGGAGTCGCTGTCCTATATGCATATGAGAAAAAATTACCTGTACTTGCAGGCGGTTGCGATGAAGAAGTTGGGCGACGGCAGTTGGGCCAGAGCCAGACGTGAATGCGGGATACTGACCAATTACCGGCTGCAACGAGAAAAGCGTAGTGAGTAATTACAATGGAGTTCCCGGAAGGTGCATCAAGCACCTTCCGGGAACTCAGTTTTATCGGTGATCAGGCGGAAACGTGAAAGCTGGTTAAATTATATTGAAGGCATTTAGAGTTGCGCGACGCCCAGTATTCCTTGGCGATGCAGGCAACGAGGATGCGGTAAAATGGAAGTTCAAGGTAAGGCTGCTGGATGAGGTTTTGATCGTCTTTAAGCCTCTTCAGACCAAGATGAAAAATGCATTGAACATAAAAGTTATATATGCCTGAAAATTGATGGTAAACGTTTTGTGGATGATTACGGGATATTTAGAGGCCTCGGCAAATAGCGCATAGTGCGATTTTACGGGCCTGACGGATATTGGAACATGCAACGGAGCCGATCGATCTTAAATCGCCGTTTCCGCGCAGATTTGCAAACGGGCTTGATGCATGTCGTTCTGAGTCTAGTGGCATACTTCACTGAACGCTTATTTTTTTGCAATAATACTGGATTTTGCGACTTGGAAGTGTATTTTACCTTATTGTTTTCCTGCGCTTGAGTTTCCAGACAAGGGAAAATGAGCTCAAAAAGCAGGGTTAAGGCAGGTGGCATTTGGTGGCATCATGGGGCTCTGAAACGCCAGAAAGTACCATTTTGGACGATTAGTTTTTTTAGCATAATGTCCGTCGTATGCGACATTCCTGAGCGTAAAAATGATTATTTGCGGCAAATCTGAGAGTAATCCAAATATAATGAAG
>CAIMFA010000493.1 GCA_903840185.1 uncultured Lentisphaeria bacterium
CAATTATTGGCCTGTGAGCAACAAATGGCGGCATGAAAATTGCGGATTCAAGCCGGAAATATTTTTCCAAACTACATCCGCAATTCTATTTTTAGCGTCTGTAGACTTTTGGCGGTACTGTCATCAAATTTACGGCAGCGGTTTTACAGATTGAAAAAATGGAATCAGAGATTTGGAGATTGAGGCTCGTCAGCGTTAGCCCTGGAGTTTTTAGAAGCGATAGAAGCGTCCAGCCTTTTTTGCATTTTTTCTGCATGGCTGGCTTTCATTTTGCGGGCGAATCTGAGCGCGAGTATATAGCCTGGCGGTATGGCGATTGCCGAAAGAATGGCCCCGCCGACCACCTAGGGAATTCCAAGCTCCCGCCCGGTGTTTACCAATTGTTCCAAAGACACGTCTTTATACAAAGCGGACAATACGGTTTTTACTTCCGCCATAGTCAAGGGATCGCAGAGAATATAACCGCCCAGCATGCACTGCAGCGGATAAATAATTGGAATTGTGAATTCATTCGAAAATGCAAACGTTACCCCGAATGCGGTAATTTTATTACAGCGGAAAATGAACGCCAGCAACAGAATAGTGACCGTATGCAGGCCGATTGGAATTAAAAGCGCGGCCAGCAGTCCGAGCGCCGCCCCGCGGGCAATGCATTCAGGAGAGCTTTCCTGGCGGAACAGCTTGATAAAATAGATGACGCATTTTTTCCAGCGCTGTTTAAGCCTGAGCCTCATTCTCTATCTCATTGGTTAGTGCTCATTGTTTTCTTACTATACGGGGAGTCGGCAGACGACAAAAAACCCTCCGGATGCTCTTCCGCGAAACATTTTTCAACAACTGCAGAATTCTCCGGGAATTCATGACCGCGTTATTATATTATTCCTGCATAAATCTTCTTAGCAGTCACTAACATTTCTATACAGCCTTAAATTAACCACTGAATTCAACTTTTTCAAATTATTTCACAAATAACCATGATTTATTACCAGAACTCAAAACCAGTTCTTCTGCCGCTGCTGCTATATATTCATTTTGTTATTCTGCTCATCATCAATATTCTGCAATCCGCGATTTTTAAATTATCCGGTGGACACACGAAAAAACACCGTGTATATTACATTATTCAGTTTTGTAATTGTTTTTTGGAATTCAAGAAAGTGATCAGTTGCGTACTGGTTGTTATAAAGCAGTATTGTTACAAATTTGTAATCATTTTTAAATATTACTACATTTTTGTAACTATTCTTTTTACAATTTTGTCCATAGTTAAGCTTAAGAAAAATGTTTGATTGACATTATATATATATAAGTTATTGTTTTAAAAGCACTTATTAGGATGTAATGGTTTTGTTGGCACAATTTTTGCTATGATCATACTGTATTGATTTTGATTTAAAATTCAAAACATAAACAATCCGGAGGGATAAAAAATGAGTTGTTCAGTACGGAAACAGGCGATCGCGGCAATTGCGGCGGCATGCAATTGCGAATGCGCGGATGTCAAAGAATTGGCCATCACCGAAATTTATGGACAGGATGTGTTCAGCGTCAAGGTAATGAAAGATTACCTTCCCAAAGACACTTACAAAAAACTGTTGTCCACGATCAGAAAAGGCGTTGCAATTGATGCGTCAATCGCGGATGATGTTGCGAATGCGATGAAACAATGGGCAATCAGCAAGGGCGCCAGCCATTACACCCACTGGTTTCAACCGTTAACCGGCTCCACAGCGGAAAAACATGACGCCTTTGTCGAAGCTGACCGTGACGGCGCGGTAATTATGAACTTCTCCGGCAAGAACCTGATCCAGGGCGAACCGGATGCTTCCAGTTTCCCGTCCGGCGGCCTGCGCGCCACTTTCGAAGCCCGCGGCTATACCGCCTGGGATCCGACCAGCCCGGCTTTCATTAAAAAAGGCAGAAACGGCGCGACCCTGTGCATTCCTACCGCTTTCTGTTCCTATACCGGCGAAGCGCTGGATAAAAAGACCCCGCTACTGCGTTCAATTCAAATTCTCAGCGAACAAACCAAACGTCTGCTGAAATGTTTCGGCGAAGACAGTGATGAAAAGATTGTCACAACGCTCGGTGCTGAACAGGAATATTTCCTCATCGACAAGCGTTTGTATATGTGCCGTCCGGACCTGATCCAGGCCGGCAGAACTCTGTTTGGCGCTGTTCCGGCAAAGCATCAGCAGCTTGAAGACCATTATTTCGGTGCGATCAAACCGCGTATTCTCGCGTTCATGACCGATCTTGACCAGGAACTGTGGAAGCTGGGCATTCCCGCCAAGACCAGACACAATGAAGTTGCTCCGGCGCAGTTTGAGCTGGCCCCGATGTTCGAAGAACTCAATCTGGCGGTTGACCACAACATGATCGTAATGGAAGTAATGCGTCAAATTGCCGACAGCCACGGCCTTGTCTGCCTGCTCCATGAAAAGCCCTTTGCCGGCATTAACGGCTCCGGCAAGCATAACAACTGGTCACTCAGCCAGGCTGGCAAAAATCTGCTTGAGCCTGGAAAAGACCCGCACCAGAATGCGATTTTCCTGACCACACTGTGCGCGATTATTCAAGCTGTAGACCGTCATGCGGACTTGCTGCGGGTTTCCACCGCTCACGCCGGCAATGACCACCGTCTCGGTGCCAACGAAGCTCCGCCGGCAATCATTTCGATTTTCCTCGGCGATCAGTTGACGGATGTGATCGAACAGATTGAAAAGGGAGAAGCGAAATCTTCCAAGGCTGCCAAGGTTATGCAGATCGGCGTTGATACTCTGCCGCCGCTCCCGATGGATGCCACTGACCGTAACCGCACCAGCCCGTTTGCCTTCACCGGCAACAAGTTTGAATTCAGGGCCGTCGGCTCCAGCCAGTCCTGCGCGGGACCGAACATTACGCTGAACACCATTGTTGCCGAGTCTTTTGACGAAATCGCGACTGTCCTGGAAAAGACCAGCAAGAAAGATTTCAATAAGACTCTGCAAACTCTGCTCCAGAGCATTATCAAGAAGCATAAGCGCGTTATCTTCAACGGCGACAACTACAGTGACGCATGGTTGAAAGAAGCGACCAAGCGCGGTCTCTATAATTTCCGCAAAACTCCGGAAGCCCTGGACCGTCTGGTAGCCAAAGAAAATATCGCGCTGTTTGAAAAGTACAAAGTGCTGTCCAATGCCGAAGTTCACAGCCGCTATGAAGTCTTCAAAGAAGAATATCACAAGAAGCTGAAGATTGAAGGCGAGCTGGCGCTGAACATGGTCAACACCATGTATCTGCCGACGGCGGTTGCTCAGATGAACAAGCTGGCCGACACTGCGGCTAAACTTTCTGCAATCGGGGTCAAAGCCGGCGTCAAAGAAATCAAAGCTTCTATCGAAGAAATCGGTGGAATCCTTGCGAAAATTGATGCTGCCACAGCTGCGTTGAAGAAAGAAGTGGCTGCTGACAAGCCGGCGAAAATCGCCGAAGCACTTTTCCCGCTGAGAAAAGCGGTCGACGCGCTGGAACTGGTCGTGGATGATTCGCTCTGGCCGCTGCCGAAATACAGCGAAATGCTTTTCATCTACTAATTGTTCCCGGTTTATCAATAAACAATTGCGGGAAAGAATCTCTCAAGATTCTTTCCCGCTTTTTATTTTTTAATCCAAAAGAGACTGAATTTTAACAGGCTCAAAATTTTCCCTGCTAAATCAGCTGTTTTCAGATTTTTTTCTCTTAAAACCCTGAAAATTGGATAAAGCGCACACTTTAAGCTAAAATTGTTAAAAAAAGCACGATTTTTTACCCAAATCGTGCTTTTTTTCTTGCTTTTTTCAAGTGTACGTATTATA
>CAIMFA010000494.1 GCA_903840185.1 uncultured Lentisphaeria bacterium
CTGTCTAACCTGACCAACCCTCTTAAATCTTCATGCCTTTCATCTGTGTCCATCTGTGACATCTGTGGATAACATTTTCGTGTCTTTGATTTTTTCGTGCTTTTCGTGTGGTTCGTGGTTAAGGTGTAATTTTTATGCCGCGCTAAGCACTTCATGGTGAAACTGTACTTTTTGTGCTTTTTTTGTGTGTTTTGTGGACAAACCAGTATTTATTTGATCTGGTGCAGGGCGACAGCGGCCTGGCCGAGGGAGATGCCGCCGTCATTCGGGGGAACTTTGCGGTGCAGCCGGACATTGAGACCTAACTTTTCCAGACTGGGAACCAGGATGGAGACCAGCAGGCGGTTCTGAAAGACGCCGCCGCTTAATACTACATCCGGAGTACGGATTCCGGCATCCAGAGCATGTTTGATCATACTTATACAGGCAGCGGCGACGGCATGATGAAACGCCAGCGCCAGCGAATTTTTCGAAGCGATATCCAAGTTGCGGAAACGTGTGAAATCCGCGAACAGCGGCGACCAGTCCAGTTCCAAAAGCGCGCCGGTCTGCCTGCATATAAAAGGTTTTTCCGGCAGTTGGGCGGCAATGCCGTTTGCACGGCGGGCAAAAGTTTCGAGCCGGATGGCGGCCTGCCCTTCAAAAGACACAGTTTCCGGCGCAACGCCGATCAAGGCGGCAAAGGCGTCGAACAGCCGTCCGGCGGCATGGGACAGCGGAGCGTTCAGCTTGTTACTGCACTGCACCTGCCAGGTTTCCAGTTCCGCGCGCTTAATCTGCGGCATAAATCCGGCGATTGAGTCCGGCGTCGCGCCGGTCTGGAACAGCCGGGCGGCGAGCTGCCGCGACGGTCTTTTTACCGCAGTGTCGCCGCCGGGCAGCGCGGCCGGGGCGAAGGTCGCCAGACGTTTAAAATCTTTGAACTCCGCCAGCAGCAGTTCCGCGCCCCAGATGGAGCCGTCCGGGCCGTAGCCGGTGCCGTCAAACACGAGCGCCAGCGCCTGTTCAATGCCGTGCTCCGCCATGCAGGCGGCGGCATGGGCATGGTGATGCTGAACGCGGTGTACCGGCACTCCGAGCTGCGCCGCGATTGCCTCGCCGTAAGCGGTGGAGTGCATATCCGGATGCAGGTCAACCGCCACCGCGTCAGGAGTGCGTTTCAGGAACTCGACCAGCTTCTCATAGACAAATTTCATGGCCTGCAGGGATTCCGGATTTTCCAGGTCGCCGATGTGCGGCGAAATCACCGCTTCATTTTCATAGGCCAGCGTAAGCGTATTTTTCAGTTCAGCGCCCATTGCGGCGACACATTTTCCGGCGGGATTGACAATTTCCAGCGGTTCCGGGACATACCCTCTGGCCCGACGCCAGACTTGCGGCTGTCCATAACAGACCACCGCCACGGAATCGTCATTGCGCAGATTGATGTCGCGGTTGTGACCGAGCACCAGATCGGCAATGCCGCCGAGCCGTTCAAACGCCTCTTCATTGGTCAGGCAGATCGGTTCGCCGCCGCGGTTGCCGCTGGTGACCACCAGCACGGGCGGAATATCCTCGGCGAACAGCAGCGCATGCAGCGGTGAATACGGCAGCATGAACCCGGCATTGCCGGTATCCGGGCTGATAAGATCGGCGGGAAACTGCTCTATTCCCGGCAGTAAATCCAGAATGACTACCGGCGCGGCGTCAGAGGCCAGCAGTTGCTCCTCCTCCGCGCTCACGACACAATATTTTTTTATCGCCGCCGGATCGCGGGCCATCAGCGCAAAAGGTTTTTCCGGACGGTTTTTCCGGCACCGCAAGGTTTGCAGCGTTTCCCGGTTGCAGGCGTCGGCCGCCAGTTGATAGCCGCCAATCCCCCGCAGCGCAATGATTTTACCGCCGCGGATGGCCGCCGCCGCGGCTTTCAGCACGTCGCCGCATTCCAGCCTGGCGCCGTCCGGCGAAGCGAGAAAAAGCTGCGGGCCGCATTCCGGACAGGCGATTGTTTCGGCGTGAAAACGGCGGTCGCCGGGGCTTTCATATTCCTTCTGACACTTACCGCACAGCGGAAACGCCGACATTACGGTGCGGGCGCGGTCGTAAGGCATCCTGTCAATAACCGTATAACGCGGGCCGCATTCGACGCAGGTGGTGAATGGATAGCGGTACCGCCGGTCGGACGGATTGAGAATCTCCGCGCGGCAGCATTCGCAGAGCGCGATATCCACCGGAATGATGATCCGGGCGTGCTCATCCGCATTGCTGTCAAGAATCTGAAAATCCGCAAATTCCC
>CAIMFA010000495.1 GCA_903840185.1 uncultured Lentisphaeria bacterium
CAGGAAAGTACTCTGGCCTGTCCCGGAGCGCACAGGATCACGTCCGGATTGCCGCCGGCGTCAATAATCATCTGCGCGGCGTCATTGACCATGAAACTGTCAAAGATATAATTCGAAGCGTCAACCAGCAGCGCGCCGCCGACCGTTCCGAAATCATACAACCCGCCAGCCGCGCTGATCGCAATAAGCGAGCCTTCGACGCGTTTGCCGAAAATAGCGATACGGTTCATGTCTCTGGCCGCTTCCATCATGGCGAATTCGGTCTGCCGGTTGATGTTTGCGTCCACGTTGTCAAACGTGTCCACGGCCAGCGCAGTGCCGGAAATGATGATTTCCTTCCGCAGAATCTGCGTGAAGTTATAATTACTGCCGACTGAACGATGGGTCTGCTCGCCGTCGCCGTTGCCGCTGGCTTCCTGAACCGGGAAAGCAACGATGTTGCAGGCGCTGTTATTTGCCGGGGCAGTGCTTAAACTGCCGTTTGCGGCAACTTTTACAGCGGTAAACGTTACATCGGTCGGCTTGGTGGCGACGGAAAACAATGCGGTATCGCCGCGTATGGTGAACAAAACTCCCACGCGGAGCTTGGCTCCGTCAGCGGCGCTTACGGTATAAACGCCGTTGCTCAATCCGTCCATGGTGAAGCCGCGCCCCTTGATCTGGTCCTCAAGCCATTCGTGCTTGGTAGCTCTGGCGGGAAGACCCGCAGCGAATAAACTGATGAACCGGGGCTGGGCTGCCACCGCCGTACTGAGCGCGCCAGACAGATCGCGGCGCTGATACTGGAGCGAGTAACTTTTGACTGTCATGATATTACTTCCTTCTACTGGTTGATGGTTAGTTCAGGAGCGGCGCGTTGGCCACTACTGAGCGGAGGTTGCCGGACTCGACGCCCTGCTTATACGCGGCGGCACGTGTGGCATCGCCGCCGATATCCTGACGGTTGGTATTCCCGACCGGGACAACTGCAGGTGCTTTATCCAGGTAGGCTGAGAGAGCGGCGCAATCAAGTCCCCTGGCCCAGTCAAGCTGTGAATCCGCCAATTTCCCTGCCGTCCGTCCATCCTCGATCAACTTGTCGCGTTTGTCATTTTCGGCGGCAAGTTCCAGCGCGTCAATTCTGACCAGCGCGGAATCACCTGCTTTGCCTTTGGCTATCAAGCCCTGCACTGATGCCAGAATGGTGTCCGGCTGCGCTTCCGCGCCCAGGGTCAGACTGTCGCAGAGTTTGCGCGTAAACGCGGCAGAGCTGTCCATTGTGGTTTTCAGGTTGTTCATTTTGGTGATGATGGAGTCATCGGCGTCTCCATCCGCTGCCAGGGCAATGGTGTCCATGCCCAGGAGCCCGGCCAGCGTTGCGAGCAATTTTTTCATTGTTGTCTCCTTGCGGGGTTCTCCCGCTGTTAGGTTTATGTCAGCGTCCTCGGCAGAGGCCGCAATGGCATCAAGATTGTTAATGCTTGGTTCGTTCTCCAGAGCCACGCTGGTGATCCGCAGGCGGCCGTCAGACAGTCCGCGAATAACCGGCGAAAAATAGCGCCAGACGCCTTCCTGCATGAGTTTACGCGGCAGCGGCTTATAATCGGCATTCTCAAGCCAGACGCCGTCAGCGCGGGCCGCAATATCCCCGAAAGCCAGAGTGCCCCTGCCATCCGGCAGCGACTTCACTACTTCCGACTCATCAACTCCGAGTTTTTGAGCCAGATGCCACAGATAATGGCGGGAATCAACCGGAATTTTAACGCCTTTTTCAGTAAAATAGTTCTGCATCTGCTGCATATCATCGGCGGACAATACCAGATTGATCTGCTCGCCGTTGCGGGTAAGCAGATTATCTCCAACCTTGAACAGCTGCCAGGCAACCGGAACCCCGTCAGTGTCTTTTTCAACAGCGGCGGCGGCAGCAGTGGAATCTCCACCCAGGGCAATACCGTCGAAACACAGCCGGTTATTTTCCGGTTTAACTGCTTGGCCGTTAATCATGATTTTCATAGTTTTTTAAACTCCTGTTTTGTCTGACGAGTCGGACAGATCGGACTGGTCGGACTTGTGCAAACCTTTTCGGACACTGTCCGTTTAATTCCGGGCATTCTGCCCGGCCCGGCTATGCCGGGAACTTCGCAGCGGGTCGAACCCGCTTGACTTTTTTCGTTTTCTGCTGTATACTATTTATTACTCTCCGATGATGCTGTATGCGGCTCAATCACCGGGGTTCGTGTGGCGGGGCATTCACCGCTCAACACGCACATTCTCAACTTCCGCCGATGATTTTGTAATCAATTCCCTTTCTGGCTTTGTCAATTGCGGCAACGCTTTTTAACAGATAAGAAATGCCCTGGTCATCTTCACCGACTGCCACCAGGCAACCCAGATAACCGCTGACACTCCGTTTAAAAACCTGCAAATAAATCCGCTGCGTCTGCTGTTTCCAGAGTTCATTAGGCTGTTTTACGGTTTCAACCGCCCAGTTCAACTTGCTCAACCGTCCGTCGATATCCTGCGGCAATTTTCCTTTTTCGATCTCCCAGTGGTCAAGTACTGCTTTGCCCAGGGTGACATTGCTGCCGTCGCCGGCTTTTAATTCAATGCCCTGCTCCAGCATGGAGCGGGCTTCAGATGGAACCATTTCCGGCGGATCGGGCAGCGCCTGCCAGGTTTTCGCGGACTTCAAGCCTTTATCTTCCCAGTTGGAATATTCCTGTTTAATCGACATAATTTTCAAATTGCCGTCATCCTGCCGCTGAACCCGGTCGCCAAAGGCGATCTCGGTCTGTTCAACCGCCGCCAGGCGCAAGTCAGGATCTTTAATGGCCGCGGTGTCAATGCTGTCATACGCTTCAGCGACATTGAACTCGTAACCGGATTCATTATTCAGCGTTTTAACCAGTACGCCGTTATTCTCCACCGTGCCGTTAACTGACTGCTTTACTCCGCCGGAGGCCTGGGCTTCCTCATCGTCGCAATCTTCAACATCACAGTTGCAGTTGTAATCCCAGGGGGGAAAATGCGTCAACCAGAATGGATCATCTTTCGGCAGCACTAAACCGTCTAAAGCGGCGTGATCCTCGCGCGGATTCGGGCCGGTGATATATCTCCAGTTGGGAAAACGTTCCTTAATATCCGGATCCATGCCGGTTTCGTACTTGCCGACAGCCGCCGCCATCCTGGCGTTCTGTGTTAAAATCAGATCCAGCCGCGCAGTTGACGCCAGATTGCTGATCGCGTTATTGCGCTCCCAGTCTTTAAAACTCACGCCATCCGGCGGAGTCGCGGCAACGTCATCCGGTTTGTAACCTTGTCCGGCCAGGAATGTTTTCAGTTCCGCCCTGGCGCTGGCGCGGTCAATCGTGCCGGCACTGAACTGATCGGAAACTTTCCGCAGTTCATCCAGAATATGTGCCTCGCCCACTTTGGCGCTGAAGAAACTGCGCACTTTTACCGCCGATGCCAGATTGACGGCAAGCTCCCCGCTGCCCATTGCAGTGGACAAGTTCTGCCGGGAGGCAAGCCATTTACTGGCGGCGTCATAAGTGATCAGGGCCATGATTTTAACCTTTTTTCTGACTTTCAACGGTCTGCTTCATCGTCTGCGCGGCCTGCCGCACCAGCACGTTTGCCAGCGCGTCACTGTTAAGATTTTGCAGCGTATCCGGACTGGCAAGCGCTGCCAGTTTAGATTTAAATTCCGCATCGCCGGACTCATCGCCGATCAGTTCAATAATCGTATCCGCCAGCGGCCCCAGCCATGTCCGGAGAACAGCCGGACCGGCTGCATCTGTCGGATCGGCGGAGAGTGCAATGGTATTAGTTTTAGCGCGAGCCGCCGCCGCCAGCAGAACGCTCTGCGGTATTGCGCCATTCTGGCCCCCGGCTGTTACAACTTCGCCGTCCGTCGCACGGACTTTTTTCTTGACCGTAAATCCGGTTTTTTCGCTGACTTCGTTATCATCGAGATCATAACCTGCAGTAACAAGTACCTGCACCGTTTCTGCGCAAACTTTGCCGGTTTCAGCCTCGGCTTTTTCATCCGCCGGAGGATCGTAGTCGATTACCAGACGGGGCGCAGCGGTATCCTGGCCGTATTTGAACAATGTCCAGGGTGCGGCGATCCTGGAATTTAAACTATCCATAATCGCTTCACAGTCAGCATTCAAAATATCCTGACGGACTTTTGACTGTGCGTCACCTTTGGACCAGCCGGATGCTTCTCCGGAAGTGGCGGTCTGTCCAAGTACCACTTTTTCAATCGCGTTAGCAAAATTGTCCAGCAGTTTGAAATAAATATCGCCGGCAGTAGTACCGGCAGTTTGAACCAGTTCCAAATCCGTGGACTTGGTGAATACTCCGCCGCCATTGGGTCCGAAGTTCCGGATCAGCGCATGCAGCACATTCCGCTCATTATCCCAGGTATTTTTGTCAACCTTGGCAACAATGAACGGCATACCGAAACGTTCGACGAAGTTCAACAGATCCTTGTAACCGATATTCTGGAAACAGTGCAGCCAGGCTAACGGCCTGATCAAGCCGCCGCGCGCCGGATCACCGGATATTCCCCAGTAACTGGTAACGACAAATTTATTCGGAATCAGCGGCATGCCGGCCAGATTATCGCGCGTAACCAGCATCGGCTGCAAACTGTTCATCAGCGTAAAGTTTTTCTGCTCTATGAACTGGAAACCGACAATATCGCCGCCCGGCTTCCAGATAATTTCACTGACCGCAAAACCCGGCATAATCGCGCTGGTCTGATCATAAATAGTCTGTTTAAATGTGCGCAGTCCTTCCTGATTGCCGGTTTCCTTCAGCATTGCTTCATATTCATCAGCGGCTTCTTTGTCGCGCGCCTGGTCGCCGCCCGGCTCGATATGCCATTTGCAGGCCTGTACTGCCAGACGGCGGGTCTGCATGACCTGAAAAATATCCCAGTTCTTTTCCAATATTTCCATTGCCAGCCGGGATTGTTCGCAGGTGTAGCCGTTATTGGCTTCCGTCAATACCCTGTCAACCAGCGCCGGAGTAAGGCCGCGCGAAACATCGCGATCCATGCGGTCCATCGGTTCACGTTCAATCATAATGCCGGTCATCGGGATGGTTTTCCCTGCTGCACTATCCGGCAATTGTCTTCCAAATTGATTAACCAGCATTTTTAATAACCTCCGAAACGGTTTACAGATTGATAACTTGCCAGATCGTCGCGGC
>CAIMFA010000496.1 GCA_903840185.1 uncultured Lentisphaeria bacterium
CAAACATTCAATCTTGAACAGATGTTTGGTTCAAAAACGAGGGCTCGCTTGATGAGTCTTTTTTTGCAACAACCACAAGAGATGTTTTACGTTCGTGAATTGACGCGTCGTATTGATGCGCAATTGAATTCGGTTCGTCGAGAACTGAAAAACTTGTTGGACATGGGGCTCATTTTGGAAAAACAATCAGAACGCGCTCGTTTATCGACAACACTTTCTGAAAAGAAAAAATATTATACAGCAAACACGGATTTTATTTTGTTTGAAGATTTACGTGGGTTGTTTCAGAAGGTACAAATTTTGTTGAAACAAAATCTTGTCCAAGAAATTGATGAGAAGGGAACCATTTATTATTTTGCATTCACGGGCCGATTCGTTGATGCAAAAGAAATCCCAACGGATATTCTGATTGTGGGTGACATTGAACAATCATTGCTCGAAGAAGTCATTCATAAATTCGAAACGGAGATTCCGTACGAAATCAATTACACACTCATGCCAAAAGACGAATTCCGTGATCGTCGTCAGGTGGCGGACAGATTCTTATCGTCGATCCTTACAGCGGACAAAGTCGTAATGATTGATCGCAGTTAATATGGATTTGTTTATTGCTGCACAAGATATCGGTTCAATCATGCTCGGACTTGTTGAGGGTGAATCGATTCTGTGTGAAGAAACACATGCCGTTTCGCCTGAGGCTTATTTGCAGACATTGAATACATTTCTTGAAACACATTCCGTCGATCCTTCCTCGATTCAACGATTACTTGTTGTTCCAGGCCCGGGGTCGTTCACAGCAAGTCGTGTGAGCGTTACGATCGCAAATGCAATCGCGTTTGTTTGGAACATTCCTGTCATCAGTTTTCCGAATCCACAAAAGCTTCCACTTAACGATCTAATTGCTCAGCGATCTTTGAAGAAAGAGGATGAACATCCATTTACAGCTCCCGTTTATGATCGACCTCCGAATATTACTGAGAGCAAAAAGCACCAATAGAAAAATTCCAAATTACAAAGCTGGAAGAAATTTCTCTTATAAAAGAAAACGTCATCCTTCTTTGTAATTTGGGATTTTATTTTTGGTGCTTTCTGTCCCGTTCATTTATTTGTATAATGAAATCAATGCGTTTATTCGTTAACCTTTCGTGTATGAACATTGCTACCGATATTTTGGAAGCCCCGCTCGTTGAGCTCTGGCACACCATCATCGCCCTTTTGCCAAACATTATTGGCGCGTTGATTGTTTTTATTATTGGTGTCCTTATTGCACTCGCTTTGCGTCATGTTGTGATAAAAGTCGTTGGGCTGTTACATATTGATGATTTGGCTTCTAAACTGGAGATCAAATCGCAATTTGCACGCATGGGAATCAGATTACACATTGGTTCCTTGTTTGGTTGGATTGTGAAGTGGTTTTTCATTATCGTCGCCCTGATTGCTGCAACAGACATTTTGGGATGGAAAGAAGTGACGGATTATTTGAAGCAAGTTGTTTTGTTTATTCCAAACGTCATCATTGCCGTGATTATTCTCCTTGCAGGAATTCTTCTTGGAAATTTCGTTCAGAATGTTGTGCGTTCTGCGGTTGAAGCAGCACATCTTGCATCTGCATCATTTCTTGCGGGAATTTCAAAGTGGGCAATTTTGGTGTTCAGCTTCATGGCGGCACTCGTTCAATTGCAAATTGCACCAGATTTGATTCGTGTTTTGTTCACAGGACTTGTGTTTATGCTTGCACTTGCAGGCGGTCTCGCGTTTGGACTCGGAGGAAAAGAACAGGCATCACTATTTTTGCAACGGCTTAAGAAAGATATCTCTTCTGAGAAATAACACATGGAACGTTATCACTACGGACAACTGCGTTTTTGGGAGATGTTTCCTGGGCTTCTCGTCTGGGGAACCTTTGTGTTTGCTCTTCTGTTGTCGTTTATTGAACCGCTTTGGGTAATCATCTTCATTATTGTTTTTGATTTGCTTTGGTTGTTTCGGGTGATTTATTTCAATGTTTTCGTCATTACTGCTTGGGCGAAGTATCATCGTGCCATCCGAACTGATTGGCGTGAGAAAATGAAATCCGTATCGAAAACAGATCAAATAACACAGTTGATTTTCCTTCCAACATACAAAGAACCGTTTGATATTATTGACACAACGTTATCGTCTTTAAAAGAAAGTTCGTTTCCAAGTGATCGGATGTTCATTGCGCTTGGTGGCGAAGAAGGTGATCAAGAAAATTTCGGACTGATTAAAATTCGTGTTCAAGAAAAATACGGATCGGTTTTTAAAAAAATTATTTTTACGCTGCATCCAAAAGGATTACCAAATGAAATTCCAGGAAAGGGTTCGAACCTGAATTGGATGGGGCACAGAGTTGAGGAAGTTTTGCAAACAGAATTTCCAGACGTATTGGACGAGCAAATCATTGCCTCAGCATTTGATGTAGATACGATCGCACATCGTCATTATTTTTCGTATCTCGCGTATTTGTATTGCACGATTCCAGATCCAACGCATAGCTCATTTCAACCCGTTGCCTTATTTTCCAATAACATTTGGTCTGCGTCTGCTCCTGTTCGAGTTGGCGCGTTTGGGACAACGTTTTGGCTTTTTGGTGAGCTTGCGCGTTCAGAACGTCTTTGGACGTTCTCTTCTCACTCCATGCCGTGGAAAATGTTGCGAGATGTCCGGTTTTGGCAAAAAGATATTGTGAGCGAAGATTCTCGTATTTTTATGCAAGCATTTTTGCATTACCACGGAAACTATCGTGTAACACCGATGTTTCTTCCTGTTTCAATGGACGCTGTGACAGCCGGAACGTTTAAGGAGTCTATGTTTGCGCTTTATGTGCAGATGCGTCGTTGGGCTTGGGGAGTAGAGCATCTTCCATACTTGATCGATGGATTTAAGAAAGACAAATTGATTCCGCGTTTTAAGAAGTTCCAATACATTTTCAACCATATTGAAGGAATGTATACGTGGGCAACAGCACCAATCATCATGTTTGTGCTTGGTTGGTTGCCACTTTGGGTTGCAAAAGGAAATACAAATGCTATTACACAAGCCGCGCCGTTTACACTTGAACAAATCATGCAGCTCGCCATGATTGGTGTGATGATTTCCGCACTTATGTCATTCACACTTCTTCCGCGCAGACCGGGGCATGTACGTCCGTACACCTGGATTATTATGATTTTGCAATGGTTGTTGTTGCCG
>CAIMFA010000497.1 GCA_903840185.1 uncultured Lentisphaeria bacterium
ACAGCATCCATGATAATATATAGAAAACTAGGAGTTATTTACGGATAAGCTCTAAATAAATCATTAATGAACATTACGCCATGAGCAATAAAACAATCCTCCCCGATTGAGACCTTATCGCAAATGAAAGAATGCGATTGTATCCTAGTCCTGCTGCCGATGCTGACATTACATTGAATTTCAACAAATGGACCGACAAAACAATCATCTCCAAAAGTGCATGAATAAAGGTTTACCGGTTCAACGACTTTAAAATTACTGCCGTGTTTTATATTAACAATCCGGCACTGATATCTGGTTATTTCAGAATCCATTACAACTCCTCCGGCATTTACTCCGTTCAGTTATTTCAACCCGACCCCGACTTTTATCCACGGTTCCAGCATTTCCCACCAGCCGACAAATGGTTTTATTTTAGAATAATTCTTTTTTGTCACAGGATAGATCATGCTTATCGGCACTTCGATACAACGGTATTTAAGCTTCAGGGCTTTGGCATATAAATAATATTCAAACTGGTAATGCCAGAGCCAGTCCTCCTGCCATTTCACCGTCGGATTATTCACAATATCCGTTTTGAATGCACGATATCCGCAAGTCGCATCAGTCAATTTCTTGAAGAAAAGCACCCGGATTATGGTATTTACCACCAGAGGGATGGATATTTTTCTAAACAGCGGCAGATTGGGTGAATTGCCGCCCTCCAGAAAGCGGGACCCGGTAGCATAGTCCGCCGCGCCATTTTTAATTGGATCAATC
Source organism: uncultured Lentisphaeria bacterium (assembly GCA_903840185.1). Taxonomy (GTDB): domain Bacteria; phylum Verrucomicrobiota; class Lentisphaeria; order Victivallales; family Victivallaceae; genus CAIPAT01. The sequence goes on from CAIMFA010000497.1 coordinate 760, forward strand.
ACCCGGTGCATCTGCTCCGGTATCATTTTGCCGTTGCCGGCCATATTGACAACTATTTCACAATTTCGTTTAAGCGCTTCTTCCACGCCAATTCTCAAAGCATATCCGATACCGTAATTTTTATCCAGGCGGATGCATTCAAAGCCTGACTGGTCAATGATTTCAGCGGAACCATCGGTGCTGCCGTTGTCAACAATGATAAAGACATCTGCAGGCATCGTTTTTTTGCATCGTTGCAGCAGTTCCGGAAGCTGCTCCTGCTGATTATAAACCGGCATTATGCATAAAGCTCGCATGGTGGCTTTCCTGTTACTTCAGCAGTTCAAGCAGCGTACTGCATACGGTTGACACTTCTTCGCCGGTCATTTCCGGGAACATCGGCAGCGAAATAATCTGTCCGGACACTTTTGTTGAAACCGGGAATGACTTTCCGGCAAAATCCATATTGGCATATACTTTCTGCTTATGCACAGGAACCGGATAATGAATTCCGGCGAATATCCCGGCTTCATTTAATTTCTGCAGCAGTTCGTCACGGTTCCGGTCTTTAAGCCTGATCACAAAAAGGTGATAATTCTGGAAGCTCCCCTCCGGAACTTCCGGCGGCAGGATAATGGCTTCGCAGCCCTTAAGCAGCCTGCGATATTGTACGGCAAGCTGATTGCGCATTTGATTCCATTCATCAAGATGTTTAAGTTTGAAATCAAGAATTGCCGCCTGGACGGTATCAAGCCTGGAATTACCGCCTTCGCGGTCGTGTACATATTTTATTTTTCCACCCCAGTTCCGGAGCGCACGGATTTCCTCTGCAAACGCCTCATCATTTGTCGCCACGGCTCCGCCGTCTCCAAACGCACCCAGATTTTTGCCCGGGTAAAAACTGAATCCCGAGCCAATACCCATGCTGCCGCATTTGGCACCATGGCAGACGCTGCCGTGCGCCTGGCAGGCATCTTCCACTATTACGGTCTTTTCGCCGAATTTACGTTTAATAGCGGAAATGTCGTAAGGAAAGCCGTAAAGGTGAACCGGCAAGACCACTTCCGGCGCCGGTCCGTCGTATTTTTCAACGTCTATCTGATAAGTTTTTTCGTCAATATCACATAACGCGATCACGCCTCCGGCATTGGCTATGGCCAGTGCGGTAGCGATGAAAGTGTTATTCTGAGTAAGCACTGTTTTGCCTTTGACTCCGTAAGCTTTCAGCAGCAGAGTAAGGGCATCCGTCCCGGAGCCTACGCCAATAACATATTTAACCCCGAGATATTTGGCGAAATTCTCTTCAAACTCATTTAATGCTTTTCCCATAACGAATTGGCAGGATGAAGCGGTTGCCACTAACAAACGGTTATAGTCGTCCTGATATTTCTGATAATTGCGTTGCAGATTAACAAGCGGGATAGCCATATTTAAATACCTTAATTTTATAGATAATCAGATTCAGACACTATACAACAAGAACGGTAAAAAACAATCATCCTGTTTGTTCCACGGTTGTCAAAGGCTTTCCTGCGACCGGATTTTCGTGCAAAATTTTAGTATCTATGCTTGAAAGAATCCGCTTCCGGTTTAATCGTAACTGCTTTGACTAATTGTAATCGTCTTTTAAGGATAAATATTATGAGCATTACAGAGAATATTATGCTGTGGCATGACCGCAAAAGCGCTGGAACGGGCAGGGAGCAGGATGACTTTCAGCCGTTTATGGAAGTACATCTGCTGAAGACTGAAAAACCGCTTGGCGCGGTTTTGATCTGTCCCGGAGGCGGCTACGGCGCCCGTGCGGCGCATGAAGGCGTGACTATTGCCGAAAAGTTCAACGCGCTGGGACTCCACGCATTTGTCGTGCAGTACCGGGTCGCGCCATATCGTTTTCCGGCCCCGCAGGAAGATGCGTTTAGAGCAATAAAGATCATCCGCTCCCGCGCCGCGGAATGGAAAGTAAAACCGGATAAGATCGCGATATGCGGATTCTCCGCCGGCGGACATCTCACCGCCTCCACAGGAATCTTTTTTGATAAAGTAAAAGCTGACGCCGGGGACAACGCGGACAACTTTTCCAGCCGTCCGGACGCTCTGGTATTGTGCTACCCGGTAATCAGCAGCGGGCAGAAAGGACATCAGGGTTCATTTACTAATCTGCTAGGGCCGGAAGCTGTTTCCGAACATAAAGAAAAATATTCCCTGGAGAAACTGGTCACTAAAAATACTCCGCCGGCCTTTCTCTGGCACACCGCTGATGACGGGAGCGTTCCGGTGGAAAACAGTCTGATGTTCAGCCTGGCGCTGAAGGAGCATGCGATTCCGTTTGAACTGCATGTGTTCCCGGCAGGCCGTCACGGGCTCGGACTGGCTCCGGAACAGCCGAATATCGCTGTCTGGCCGGAGCTATGCCTGACCTGGCTGAAAAACATGGGCTGGTATACTCTGCACGGCTGAAAATTCAACTATAGATTGCGAAGATTTTGAGAATTGGTTCGTATTCTGAGAGGCTGCCGATACCGGGGTATCGAAGGCCTCGAAGAGTGCGAATCCAAACTCGAAA
>CAIMFA010000498.1 GCA_903840185.1 uncultured Lentisphaeria bacterium
AATTGTCAGGCTATGCCGCAAAAATAAACAGGAAAAGAAGCCGACCATTGAATTGCTACTTCTGAACTTGACTTCTGAAAAATATTTGAGGTTAAAAACCGCTTAGCTTGATAGCTATGGGGTCGGCCGTCCCGGCAGACCGGGGTTTCAGATTGGTTTCTAACCTCTATAGATTATGATTCTCTTCGTGTCTTTGCGCCTTTGTGCGAGAATATGTCCGGCTGTTTAACGCAATTCAAATGATCCGGCGGCATCAACGTTTTAGCGCAAACGCCGCGGATTGGTTGACTTCGGAGTCGTTCAATTATATCACGCGAAACTTTTCAATTTTATATTTTGACAACGCTCTTGCGGATTTTATCTTCATATTCCTTCAGGCCAACAATTGTGCCGGAAGCCCTCGATTCCTCGGCGGCGAAAACCATCAGATGACCTTCCAGTGAATCTTTGATCGGTGTCAGCAGGATTGATTTGTCGCCGGACTCGACCGCGTCAATGAAGTTGTCCATGATCGCACGGTCGCCGCCGCCATGTGTGCCGCCAGTATGCACTTTGATCGTTTCTTCAAATAACGGTTCAAATGAATGTACTTTAATGGTACTGCTCAACCCGTCATATTCGATTTCGCCGTTGGTCATGCTGATTTTGGTCATGCGCCGCTCGGTGCCGTTATGGCCGCACATCGTGAATGACACATGGATGTCGTTTTCAAACTCAATCTGCACCGTCTGGTTGTCCACTACGTCGTTATCCGTCTGGAAAACGCATCTGCCGAAGCGGTTTTTCTTCAACAGTTCCAGCAGCTGGTCCTTGTCTTTAATCACGCCCATCTGGCGCAGGTACGCCTGATCGGTATCCGGTTCAAAATACAACTTCAGGACATGGTAAGGACAGGTGTGATAATGCCTGCAGCCCTCCAGGCAGAATTTCGGGGCTCCTTCCGGACAATTTTCCTTGCGGAAATATTTAAGTGAACCGAAAGAGGCGATTTTTTCCGCTTTCCCGCTGATCAGATGGGACAGCAGATCCATGTCGTGACAGGACTTTGCCAGCAGCATCGGCGTAAGCCGCGATGAATTGAAGAATCCGCGGACAAAAGAGTGCGCCATGTGCGAATAGGATAGATTCTCGCTGTGCTGCACGCAGACGATTTCACCATATCTGGCCGAATCAATCAGTCTTTTGATCGTCCGGTAAATGGGCGTGAGCCGCATCTGGTGGCAGACGATCAGAATACCGGCATAATCTTTCGTCGCATCGTACAGTTTGATTAACTCGGCGGAATTGGTGCACAGCGGTTTTTCCACCAGAATATGATAACCTTTTTCCATCGCTTTCAGTATCGGCTGAATGCGTTCATCCTCAAGCGTGGCGATCACCATGCCTTCAATGTCCTTGATGCCGGAGTTAAAGAAATCTTCATAACGGGCAAATACCCGGTCCGCCGGAATATGATGATTCGCCGCGAAAAAAGCGCGTTTTTCGCTTTCCGGTTCAACCACGGCGGTAAACTTTGCCCGGTGAGGCATTTCCAATGCATATTTTCCGAAAATTCCCTGTCCGCGGTTGCCTGCGCCAATCAAGGCGAGATTAATCTGTCTGCTCATATTGTGCTCCTTCAAAATCAATGGTTATTTAAAATTATTCACTGCTGAATAAAACTGGAACCGGCTTTTAAAATTAATTTAACCGGCGGCACGGATTCCCCTTTGATTATTTTTACCAGTTCCTGCACCCCGGTAAAACCGAATCTCCGGCCGGTGCCGTTCAAAGTTACCGTAATCAATTCAGGATACAGTACCGTGTCGGCATCTGAAACCGTGGTGATTATTTTCGGCCTTGCAGTTGCGGATAGATGATGTTTGAAAATATATTTCGCCACGCCCGGATAAGCCTGTTCCGTAACAAAGACAAAGTCTGGACAGGAGGAACACTTTTCCATCAGAAAAGCAAGCCCTTCATAGCCGTTCTCCGTCTCGGAATTGACTATGAAATCCGCTATAAACGGTTTGCCAAGGCGCTTCAAACCTGATTTTATACCCGCTGCCAGCTGCCGGTTCGACGGCAGTGCTGACGAACTCAATATCGCCCCGAAAGTTTTGTAGCGGTATTTTTTCGCAAGCGAGTCAAGGAGCATTTCGAAATTGCCGGTCAAATCCGACTCGATAAAATTTATTTCCGGACCGAGATCATAATTGCCGACAACAATAAACGGCAGACCTGTATTTTCCGCTTCCGCAATTAACCTGCTGTCAACCGTCCCGGTCAGCAGCAGCCCTTCCAGCCGTTGAAAATCGCTCCATTCCGCCAGCCGCCTGCTGTTGTTGGATAATGTCCAGACCAATTCGATGCCAAGCTCTTCCGTCGCGCTGTTCACCCCGGTTAAAACATTCCGGTTGAATACCGAATCCAGGCTGTGCTGCTGAATAAACAACCCGATCCGCTGTACACTGCCGCTGCGCGGCGATACGGGGTTGACAAATGTTCCGCGTCCTACTTCCGCAGTCAGCAATTGCTCATTGACCAGAATATCGAACGCCGATAAAACCACCTGCCGTCCGACTTTGAATTTTTCCGCCAGAGCACGGATACTTTCCAGGCGCTGTCCCGGCAGTAAGCGCCGGCTGCGGATTTCCTTGCGGATAAAATCCGCAATCTGCTGCGACTTCGGCGGCGCGGTTATCAGTTTCATTTTAAAAATTCCGGATTATTGGCATTCATTGTTAATATTATATGTCAATATATGTCATTATGCAAACTGGTTTAACAAAAAATATAGAGATAATATTTCGCCATCAAGAATGATATTTCACGCGCTTGACTATTCCCGCAGACACGATAAATTTTGTTGTGCGGTAGGATTAAACATCGAAAAGGGTAAATTATGAGCAAAAATATAAATCCAATAACAATCGTTATGTTGGTTCTGACCATTTTAGGCTATATAATTCCGACTATTTTTTTAAATACTTTTGATGTGAGTTTTTTACTTTATTATAAAGAGCTCACTCTTTTTGCTGAACAGATAAGATTAATTTGTTGCATTCTTGGTGTTGCTGTTGGAATTGTAGGAATCTTTTGGAAAAAGGAGAATAAGATTGACATAGTAATCCGCAGATGTTGCATATTGCTTTGCCTTGTTGGCTGCATCTCATATATACTTTTTCTGTTAAGTTACCCCTCTGAAATAACCAGACGTATTTCCTGCGCTTCAAACCTGAAACAAATAGGGTTGGCATTGCAGCAATATGCTATGGACTATGCCGGCTATTTTCCCCAGGCAAACGGTGCCGTCGGGTTGGAATTGTTGAGAAAGAATGATTATTTGACCGACTATGCTGTATTTGCCTGTCCAAGTACTAAAAAAGGAAAAGGAAAAGATAATCAGCCCTTGACCGAAGAAAACGTGGATTACGTCTACATCGGCGGGTCAAATACTAAATCTGATCCCAAACAGCCGCTGATGTATGACAAAGCCAACAATCACGGTTATTACGGCAACGTGCTTTTCGTGGACGGTCCAGTGGAAGGCATTTACGGCAATCCCTGGACCCAAAACATCAAGAAATGAAATTGGCATAAGAATTTTGGGAACTATTACGGTAAGAAAAAATATCTGACGGCTTTAAATAAAATAAGCCCGCATTTACCCTGAGAAGGATACCCTTCACCGACATGAAGTCGTATTTCAAGTGACGCAGGCTCATATACAATATAAAACAGCGGATTCAGATGTCAATATCGGAGTTGAAAAAACTGCGATTATAGATTATCATTCTCTTCGCGTCTTTGCGTCTTTGTGCGAGAATATGTCCGACTGTTTGACGCAGTTCAAATGATGCCGCCGGGATATTCAAGCCCGCTGCTTCATTCGGATATCACCGGATGTTAAGAATAATTATGATTGTGAAACAATCTTTTGAGTGCGAAGCCCCTGCTTCGCTTTAGATTCCGGGTGAAAACTGAATTGCGGACAGCAATATAATGACCGGTCGGAAATATTATAGCCGCAGCAGGCGCTGGACCGGCAAGCCGGACTGAATTTTACAACTTTAGAACTGTTCCCCTTGGTTTTCCCGCGGGATGATATATATTTAAAAGAGGGAATTGCAAAACTATCGTTTTGCAGGAATTTAGAATTTAGAAATTAGAATAAGATCAGGACTCAAATCCGGATTTATTCTGACTACTGACTCCTGAATTCTGA
>CAIMFA010000499.1 GCA_903840185.1 uncultured Lentisphaeria bacterium
CGAGAAAGACCAGCGGGTATTTGTTTTTCAGGGAAGCATATTCCGGAACGTTATAAGCGATTCCTCCAGGAATAATAAATGCGCCGTCGGCGACATTCTGGGTCAGCCGCATCAACAGCCGCCGGAAAGCCTCAAGGTCGTTATGATACAATACGATCATCAGGTCGTAACCTTCGCGGCTCAATCTTTCACTCAGAAACTGGGCAGGCTCCTGCTGAATCGGGTTTTTCAAATCAGGAACGAGCAGCCATAGCGCTTTCGTTGTTCCCGCAACCAGATTTCTTGCCGCCAGATTCGGGGCATATCTCATTTTCTCCGCGGTCCGGCGGATTAATGCCCGGGTGTTTTCATGCACCCGGGGATCGTTGCGCAGCGCCCGCGAGACGGTTGAAATATCCACCTCGCAAGCTTGAGCAATGTCGCTTAAACGTACGGCCATTATTTTAAATCCTAAAACCAGTTGTAAAGTTCTAAAGTTCTAAAGTGTCTAAATCCTGAAATCCCGTAAAATACTCTTTTAACCACAGAGGTCACAGAGAAATCCATGCTTTCTGGTTTCACGGTTTGACGGTTTTACGGTTTGACTGTAATACCGTTAAGCTGTAATGCCGTAATACCGCTTTATTCTGACTCCTGTCTCCTGACTTCTCAGTTGCAGGCTAAGCCTGCAACAACTTACAGGTTCTGATTTCAAACGGCTTTAATTCGACGCCCATGCTGCCGGCAACTTCAACACTGCTGAGATTTTCCCATTCCAGCATATCGGTTTCCGCAACGCGCTTAATGCCTGCGCTGAAATAGAGAATGCCGGAGGAGGTCTTGCCCTGAGTTTCCACGAGGCGGATGACCAGACAGTCTTCTTTTTCAGCTTTCTTAAGCACTTCCAGCGAAATTCCGCTGGAACTCAGGCGGCACGGCAGTTCAACCGGACCGTGTTTGCAGTTGTTGAAAAGCAGCGGAATGCTGTTCAGCGCGACGGCTTCGGCAATTACATTTGATTCAGTCAGCTGGCCCTGATGCGGCAGCAGGCTGTAGGTGAATTCATGCCGTCCGATGTCAGCGTTGAAATCCGGATATTTGGGCGAACGCAGCAGATTCAGGTCAAGCGTTGAACCATGGACTTTATGACCGTATTTACAGTTATTCAGCAGCGCGACGCCGTATTGCAGATCGGAAATATCCGCGTAGCGGTGTGCTACAACTTCGAACTTTGCCAGCTCCCAGCTGTTATTACGGGTGGTCGGGCGTTTTGCGTAAGCATACTGGATGTCAAATGACGCTTCCTGCGACATGACGTTCACCGGGAATGCCGTGCGCAGCATTTTATGCGCCTCTTTCCATTCGACGGCAGTATTGAAATCGAGGCGTTTGGATTTGCCCAGCACAATCTGCTGCTTGATACAGGAATTGCCAATCTTAAGCTCAAAATTAAGCGTATTGCGGACAGGTCCGCCAATCTGCATGACTTTACCGGTTCCGGCGGCATTCCCGATCTGCTGTTTTTCATAGAAAAGATCCACGTCCCAGGCATCGTAGTTGTTCGGTTCGTCCACATACAGTGATAATGCGTTGCCTTTTCCTCCGGCTTGCAGTATCTGGCGTCCGGCTTCCTTGTCATAAGCGGATATCAGTTCGGCATTGCGGTTGAATTCATAGCGGACCAGGTCATTTTCCAGTACCAGTGCACCGGAAGCTTCAACTTCCGCTGCCGCCGGGACTTTGTCACTGCCGCGTTTGAGCGTCAGGAAGCCGTAAGCGGGAATTTGCACTTCCGCCCTGGTTCTGCCGCTTTCTGTCTGAACCTGAACACATTTGCCCTCTTCGGTTTGAACATTGCAGCCAGTCCAGGCGTCCGGCAGCTCAACCGCGCCGGAATAAGGCACTCCCGTGACGTTCATCAAAGTCAGAGAGTTTGAATCTTTTTCGAACAGCATTTCTCCGGCTGCAGCCATCAGTTTATCACATTCAGCGAAGGCCGCGCGATACTCTTCCAGCGTATTCTGGTAAACTTCGGTAATCGAAGAACCGGGAATGATGTCATGGAATTGATTGATCAGCAGCACCTTCCAGATTTTATCGAATTCCTGCGCCGGATACTGCGGCAGCGGGAGGCATGAATATAGAAACTCCAGTGTTTTCAGCCGGTATTCCAGCAGACGGTTGGCTTTCTTCACTCTGGCCTGCGTGGTCAAGGTGCCGCGATGGGATTCCAGATAAAGTTCGCCGCTCCATAATTCCAGTTTATCGCGGAATTTTTCCAGGCGTTTGAAGAAATCGTCAGCACGGCCGAAACTAAGTTTCGGGCAGCCTTCAATATTATTCTGACGCAGACCGTTTTCGATATTCTCCTCTTTCGGCCCGCCGCCGCCGTCGCCCACGCCGAACAGCGAAATAAACTCGTCAACGCTGTCATTTTCAATAAAATTATTCTGCGCGCTGATCAACGTCTTCGGCATCAGGAAGGAGTTGTAATTATCTTCCGGCGGGAAATGGGTCAGCACTTCCGAACCGTCAACGCCGCGCCAGATGAAAGTGTTGTGCGGAAATTTATTGATCTGATTCCAGGATATTTTCTGCGTCAGGAAATATTCGCAGCGGCATTTGCGGATAATCTGCGGCATGGCCGCGGAATAGCCGAACACGTCAGGAATCCACAGATTTTTCACCTCGAACCCGAACTCATCCATAAAGAAATTTTTGCCGTGGATAAACTGGCGGATCATTGACTCGCCGCTGATAATGTTGCAGTCGGCCTCCACCCACATGCCGCCCTGCGGTTCCCAGCGGCCTTTCTTAACATACTTTTTAATCTTCTCATAAAGCGCCGGATAGCGCTCTTTGGTAAAGGCATAGTGCTGCGGCTGGGACGC
>CAIMFA010000500.1 GCA_903840185.1 uncultured Lentisphaeria bacterium
AAACCGCATCGGCATGGCTGACCGTATTTCCGAATATATTCCGCTGCACGAATTGACCACGCCGCCGGGGCAGGGGACGCTGGCGGTGACTTTCAGAAAAGGCGACGTCAGGTTCAATCAATTGCGTAAACTGTTTGTCAAGCCGGTGATTTTCGCCGGAGCCGGTACCGGGACGATTGACAATGTGACGCTGGGGGCGGTTGAGGCGCTGAAACATTGCGATATTTGTTTTTATGATGCTATTTGTCCTGCCGGACTGCTGGAACTGCTGCCGGAAGGCGCTGAGAAAGTGGATGTCGGCAAGCGCAAAGGACATCACGCGTTTTCCCAGGCGGAGATTTCCCGGAAACTGGTTGACGCCGCGCGCCGCGGTTTAAGCGTCGTCAGGCTGAAAGGCGGCGATCCGGGTATTTTCGGACGGCTCGCTGAAGAGACTGAACTGCTGGATGAATATGAACTGCCGTACCGGGTACTGCCGGGTGTTTCCAGTTTGAATGCCGCGACTACCGCCAGCGGACTGCTGCTGACCAGGCGCGGTTTGTCCAGAGGTTTTACGGTTGCCACTCCACGCAGATCCGGTTCGGATAAAATTGAATGGTTTTCAGCGGCGGAGGAGAAGGCGCTGCCGAAAGTATTTTTCATGGCGGTTTCCGGTATCGGTGAAGTGATGGAGGAACTTGAAGCTGAAGAGTATCCGGCTTCGCTGCCGGTTTCGGTCGTGTTTGATGCCTGCGGCGAGGAGGAACTGATTATTTCCGGCACGCTGGCCGACATTGCCGCTAAAGTTCCTGACAGTCCGCTGCCCGGTATCGTTATCACCGGGGCTGTTGCCGGCCGCGGATTTCTTTTTCCGAAAAATGGCGCGCTTGGCGGCATGCGCGTATTGTTCGCCGGCAGTGCGGCCTTGTCGGAAAAAGCGAAAGCGGCGATTCTGAATTTTGACGGTCGGCTGTTGCCGCGTCCGATGATTGAGCTTATTCCAGCCGCCAATGCGCCGGAGGCGCTGACCAAAGCCGCGGCAGCGGATTGGCTGATTGTCACTTCCCCGTCCGCCGCCCAGATACTGCTGGATGCGGCGTTCCGGGTGAAATTTGATTTGCGGCAGCTTCCGTCGCTGGCGGTCTGCGGACCGGGCACTGCCGAGAAGTTTCTCGCGCACGGCATTTATCCTGAAGTTTGCGCTGCGGAAAATTTTGGTGCTCAAGGTCTGCGGGACGCGCTCAGTGGAAAAATCCTGCCCGGGCACACTGTCCTGCGGCTGCGTTCGGATCTGGCCGGAGAAAAGCTGGATGAACAACTGCGGCAGATGGCTGCATCGGTTACTGATTTTGTGCTTTATAAAAACCAGCCGGTGCACTACGACAGGCTGCCGCCGTTTGACGCGGTATTATTTACCAGCGTTTCCTCGGTCATGGCATTTTTTGAAAATTTTCCGCCGTCGATGCTGGCGGATAAGACAATCTGCGCCATTGGCAATCCGACTGCTTCCAGATTGAAAGAGTTGCTGCCCGGCGTGGAAATCGTGCAGGGAACAGAAGCGACAGTTGAATCTATGGTTTATGCCTTGGCAGTTAAACAAATCAGCAGTAAATTAGGGGAGCAGAAGTCAGGAGTCAGGATAAAGCGGTATTACGGTATTACAGCTTAACGGTATTACAGTCAAACCGTAAAACCGTGAAACCGTGAAACCGGAAAGCAACAGCCGGGAGTCAGGATTCAGGAGTCAGAATAAAACATGAAAACAGAGAATAATACATGAAGTCAGGGAATTCAGAAGAAAGCGTCAAAGACGCGAATATTAATAGAAAGCAGTTAGAATAAATCAAGACGGAAGCAGAATACAGGAAACGGGAATTTGAAGAATAAATGAAGACAAAGCATAAAAACAGAAATCAGTATTTGGATTTAATTCTGACTTCTGCATTTATGTTTTCCATTCTGACTCCTGACTCCTGACTCCTGACTCCTGACTTCCAAGTGTATTAAATAAGAGGTTTAATTTATGTCGAAAAACTTTGCTGAATTTCCGGAATTGCGGCTGCGCCGCTTGAGACAGAATGCGACGGTGCGCAATATGCTGGCCGCGCCGCTGCCCGGACCTGAAAAATTCGTCTGGCCGGTGTTTGTCGTGGAAGGCTCCGGCGTTAAACAGCCGCTGGCGGCGATGCCGGGACAGTTCCGCTACTCCATTGACACCCTGGTTGAGGCGGTAGGGGAAGTTCATGCCATGGGAATTAAATCGCTGATGATTTTCGGCGTGGTCGGGCCTGAATGCAAGACTCCTTCGGGTGATTACGGCTGGTCTCCGGACGGCGTTGTTCAGCGTGCGGTCGGAACGTTGAAAGCCGCCTGGCCGGATCTGGTTATTTTTACCGATGTATGTCTTTGCGAATATACTTCACACGGTCATTGCGGCGTGCTGGACGGCAGCGGTAAAGTAGTCAACGACCACAGCCTGGAACTGCTGGCGAAAATAGCGCTGTCCCATGCCGCCGCCGGGGCGGATGCGGTCGCTCCCAGCGCCATGATGGACGGCCAGATCGCCGCCATCCGGCAGGCGCTGGAAAGTGCCGGGCATCAGGATACGCTGCTGCTGAGTTATTCTACAAAATTTGCTTCCGGCATGTACGGACCGTTCAGGGAAGCGGCCAATTCCGCGCCGTCGTCCGGCGACCGCAAGGCCTATCAGGCCGACTGGCGTAATCTTCGTTCCGCCATGCTCGAATCGCTGCTGGACGAAAGCGAGGGCGCGGATATGCTGATGGTCAAGCCTTCGCTGTTCTATCTGGACATTATCTGCCGTCTGAAGGAGAGCACGCTGCTGCCGGTGGCCGCCTATAACGTCAGCGGCGAATATTCCATGCTGATCGCCACCGCTGATAGAGGCTGGGGAGATCTCAAAACACTGGTGCGCGAGTCCATTGGCGCCATGTCGCGCGCCGGTACCGATATTTTCATTTCGTACTGGTCGAATCAGTATGACAAACTGCTGAAAGAATAGAAGATAGTAGCTGGAAGGAGTCAGAATGAAGCGGTATTACGGCATTACAGCTTAACGGTATTACAGTAAAACAGTAAAACCGTGAAACCGGAAAGCAACAGCCGGAAGTCAGGAATCAGGATAAATCCGGATTTTAGTTATAATTTTATTCTGAATTCTAGATTCTGAATTCTAAATTCTAGATTCTAAATTCATTCACAACTTTAGTTTTGCAATTGGCTCAAATATATAAACTGAAACAGGATACAAAATGACCGAATCACAAAAACTTTTCCAGCGTGCCTGTAAACATATTCCGGGCGGCGTCAACAGTCCAGTCCGGGCCTTCCGCGCTGTCGGCGGCGACCCTGTCTATATCAAACGAGGCTCCGGCAGCCGTATTTATGACGCCGATGACAATGAATATATCGACTTTTGCGGTTCCTGGGGGCCGTTGGTGCTTGGACATGCGCATCCGGACGTTGTCTCCGCGGTCAAGCTGGCGGCCGCTGACGGTTTGAGTTTCGGTACCTGCAATCCTTACGAAGTGGAGTTTGCCGAGTTGATTTCAGCGCTGGTTCCACATGCGGAAATGGTGCGCATGGTCAATTCCGGCACGGAAGCGGTCATGACCGCGCTCCGGCTGGCCCGCGGCTGCACCGGCCGCAGCCGGATCATTAAATTCGACGGCTGTTATCACGGCCATGCCGACTATCTGCTGGTTTCAGCGGGCAGCGGCCTGCTGACCAATTCCATGCCGGCCTCGCTCGGAGTTCCGGCAAGCGCGGTGGCTGAAGTCATTTCCACGCCGTACAATGACGTCGCCGTGCTGGAAAACATTTTCCAGAAGGAAGGCGATACCATCGCCGCTTTGATCGTTGAACCGGTTGCCGGCAATATGGGACTGGTTGTACCGGAACCCGGTTTTCTGGAAACATTGCGCCGGCTTTGCACAAAACATGGCGCTTTACTGGTGTTTGATGAAGTCATAACCGGGTTCAGATTCCATGCCGGGGCTTATGCGGCGCTGTCCGGTGTTACGCCGGATATAACAACTTTCGGCAAGATCGCTGGCGGCGGCATGCCCCTCGGCGCAATCGCCGCCAGCAGGCAGATCATGG